>JALWRJ010000037.1 GCA_026994125.1 Cyclobacteriaceae bacterium
GTAAAGATCCTTTACTAAAAGATAAATCATCCCAATTTATACTTGGTAATGAACCTTTACTAAAAGAAGCTGTTGGCAAACTACCGGAAGTAAAACTTAGCGTAGGCAGGGAGCCCCCGGTAAGTACATTATTAAAATCGAACACATTAAATAAGGTGGCAAAATTAGGAACAGGAAACGACTCATAGGTATCTCCACCATACAAGTCAAAGCTTTCGATACGCCCGGCCATATAATTTCCCCTTCCATAAAAAGTAACAAACCGGTTTCTAAAACTAAGGGTTCCATTATCAATTCTGATGGCAATACCATCGGCATTACCTCCTCCTGTATTTTCAAATAAGGCAATGTGTTCGCCCTGGGTATGGCCGTCTCCGCTCACCACCAGGTTGGCCATCGTGGTGTTACCTTCAATTTCGAGGTCGTTTCTTAGGGAAGTAACCCCAGAAACTGAAACTGCATCACCAAAAGCAGCCAAACCCGCCACCGACAAACCTGCATTTAGGGTGGTGTTTTGGTTTAAGGTGGCTTCTCCATTTAAAGTAAGCGCTCCACTAAGCAACGAGGCTCCCACCACTTGCAACTCGCCTGATAAGTTGGTGGTATTGCCTCCGGTTACCGATAGGTTATTGTTAATATTTGTTCTACCATTCACATCTAGTTGGTCACTCAACAATGCTGAACCGGTAACCTCTAACGCACCTGATAAATGAGTGTTTCCACTACCGGCTACTTTTAAATTTGCATTTACAACAGTGGGGGCGTTAACTTGCAGCGAGTCGTTTATATACACCGGCTTTTGTACAGTTAGTTCGTTAATCACTTCTACGTTGCCACCTACTTGTAAATCGCCATTAATCTTGGTTTGTCCTTCAATGTTAAAATCATCTTCAAAAGTAGCAGCACCTGCTACGGTTAGTTCGTTTACAAGGTTGGTTTTGCCACTTATAGTTACATTGTTTGCAAAGGTTCCGGCACCTTGTACAGTTAAGTTATCTCCCAGGTTGACCGGGCTATTAACTTGCAAGGTGCCTGCCAAGCTGGTTGTACCATTTACCTGCAAATCTTGGTTTATAATAGCTGATTTATCCACTTCAACCGTTTCTTTCACGTTGATTTGCCCATTCACCTGCATATCACCGTCAAAGGTTGTTTTACCGGCAATGGAAAAATCATCTTTAAACGTTGCCACTCCATCTACCGTAAGCGAACCGGTGGTGGTAATATTTTTGTACGCTCCAAAGGGCACATAGGTTAGTTTTTGAGTACTTAAAGGAACAAAGTTGTTCCCTCCTTCAAAATCTATTTCTACCTGTAAGTTCTTAGGCGTTCCGTCCCAATCTATATCGCTAAAACGGTTAGCCGAAACAGGCTCGCCATCGCCTATAAACAAATTAACCATACCAAAGGCATCGGTTTTAACCTTATGTACCTCCTGAAAATCGGTACCACCCTCTGTATTTAAAATGGTAAATCGTAAGCTAATTTCTTTGTTGGGCAATACTCCCGAGGTAGCATTAACACCAGGTAATTCTTGTTGGTTAGGGTTTAAAATAACAGCCTGGTAGCTAATGCCTTGCGATTGTGCAAACAGGCTCGATGAAACCCCTAAGGCCAGTGTTAATAGTAATGCAATTTTTGTAAAAGTAACTTTCATAGCTATTTACTTAATTTTTAATTCGGTTTGCTTTTTTAATTCTATTTCTAAACTTGCGAGTGTCTTTTGGGTCGAGGGTAATAATTAAACCAAAGCCAATATCGTGTGCTTTCATTTGCAGTTTACCTTGTACAGCACTAAGCGATGGGTTGCTTAATTGGGTGCTTATACCATACTTATATTGTGCAAATAAATTCATAGAATAGGTAAGGCTGTATTCTACAAAAAAACCACCCCGAAAGAACAAATTAGCCTTGTCGAAATCCTCCTGCCCCACTACATTATACACTTGGTTATTTAAGGTTTGGTTACCCTGAATAATAAACTCAGGAGCTACGGTGGCTCTCAGCGAAAAAGCCATATTGCTTACCTGAGCAAATCTAAAATCGAGCCCACCATAAAAACTCAGGTAGGTGGTTTCCCACTCAAAGTAGTTTTGGCTGTTATCACTCCCTTTAGAACCGTAGGAGTTAACGCCACCACCTGCCAACCAATACAATACCCCTTGCACCCAAGTGTGCCTATACCCAAAGGATACAAAATTTTGGGTAGTTGATTGCAGGTTTTGCAAGGCTACTGAATTGACATCGTTAAAATTGAAAGAGGTAATTGACTTACCCGTTTCAACCATTATTTGTTGGGCAGAAATTTTTTGAATGGTTAACAAGCATAGAGCTGTTAAAAGCACACTAATTCTCATGGGTTATTTTTTTATAATTCGAGCAGCAAACTGTCTGTCGCCTTGCGATAGTTTTAATATATACACCCCGGCATGCAACAACTCCATATCTATTTTATAAGTTGGAACAGGCGCTACGGCATCTGTAAAAACTAAATTTCCGGCCACATTGTACAGTCTAATAGATAGTTCATTAGTCTGTGCTTTATTCTCCTCGTTCTGAAAGGAAATATGTATAAAAGTTTCTACCGGGTTTGGGTACACTTCAACCGCCAGCTTGTTATTGGGTAAAGGGAGTACGAACAACTGAGCCGGTGGTTGTTGATATCCTTGCGAAACACCATATTGAGTATGCATTGTGCTGCCAATCGTGCTTGCCTGGCCAATACTTTGGCTTACCACACGTGGCTTACCCAAAGATGTTACAGCCGATGTACTACCGGCCATACCAAGACTCGAACGTTTAAGATACTGTGCAGTTGTGGTGTGTGCAACTAAAATAAATACACACATTACTACCCAGGCCTTTTTAAACTGTATCATAGTAAAAAATTTCAGTTAATGGCTTGTGTATTATCATTGCAGCCACAATTTTTAAAATATTCTTAGAATATAACAATTATATGTTACCAACTACACTTTTTTATATACCAACAACCACCACTATGGTGGCATACCCTGCTTTTAAAGTACATCCTATCAAAATTGGTGTAGGCAAAAGGGGCAAATTCCAGGAACAGACAATTCAGTAAAATCTGTTCAACATTATTACTGCGGAGCCAGATTTGAGGGTAATGACCACCCCTTACATAAAACCCGCTAGGAGGATAACAAATGAGTTAATTTTGGTTTGTAGGTACGGCCTACAGGTAGTTCTATATCTTCTATAAAAACCAAATTACTCTTTAAGGAGGAAACCTTAGAAAGGTTAACAATGTACGATCGATGAATTTGCACAAACTGTGGTGGGAGTATGGTAGCTAAATTTTTAAAGGATTCCCGGTGAAGAAACTTCTGTTGGTTAATGGTAATTATTTCTATATACACCGTGCTGGCTTTTATGTATAAAATATCTTTAAAGGGTACAATCATTCGTTTACTGTTATGCCGAATCATAAGGCCTTTGGGCAGTATTTGCTGGTTAAATAAGGCTATTTCGAGGGTAGAAAAAATGGTTTCGTTACTAAACGGCTTTACAATATAGCCGGCCGGTTTCGAAAGCTTAGCCTGATGAACAGTTTTTGCATCGGCATTAGAGGTAATGTATATAAAGGGCTTTCCGGTTTCCTGATTTATTTTTTCGGCCAGTTTTATCCCGCTGTTTTTACCTTCTCCCAGGTTAATATCTACCAGATAAAGATGACACCTGTTTAAGGATATTTCATGCCATGCTTCGTCAAAGCTGTTGGCAACGGCTACTACTTCATAGCCCAACTTAACGACAATTCTTCGTAAGTTTTCGGCTATTATTACCTCATCTTCTATAATGGTTATTTTGCTCATACTGTAAAATCGACAAGTACCTGCAGGCCTGGTTCGTATACAAATGTTACGTTTCCTTTAAGCTGCCGGGTAAGCATGTGGACTAAATTTATACCCAATTTGGTATCGTCTGTTCCTAGATTAATTTTCCGGGTACTCATACCTGCTCCATTATCCTTAATGCTTAGTTCAACCCTGTTTTTCTTCTTTTTTAGCTTTACCTCTAAAGCCGGGTGTTTTATTTTAGTAAAAGCATGTTTGTAAGCATTGGTAACCAATTCGTTTATAATAAGCCCAAGATGAATAGTTCTGTCCATATCCAATGCAAAAGCATCTACTTCTATGGCTACCTTAACCCGTACAGAACTGTAACTTTCCGAAATGTTATCAATAAGCCCACCTACATACTCTTTTAAGTTTGCAGGTTCCAGGGCATCGGACTGGTAAAGTTTTTCATGTACTAAGGCCATGGCTGTAACACGGTTTTTACATTCAGTTAGTACCTCACACGAAAAATCTTCCAGGTGTTTATCTAATTGTAAATCTATCAGGCTGGCTATTACCTGCAAATTATTTTTTACCCGATGGTGTACTTCTTGTAATAATACTTCCTTCTCCGAAACATTAACTTTTAGTTGCTTGTTTTGCACGTTTATGGTAGCAATTGCATCTTGTAATTTTATATTGGTTTTGCTAAGTTCTTCCTGGTAATCATCATTTACTTTTTTAAAAAACAAGGTAATCGAAGTTATAAGTATCGAAGTACCCGCTATGTAAATGTATCGGTAGGCCGGCACCAAATTAGGCGGAGGAGAAAACACCGGTTGCCACTGGTGATTTAATTGCAAATAAGTGCCCAATAAGTAAATGGTTAAGGTGATAACACTCCAAAAAATAATGGTTTTAAATTTTTCGAAGATGGCAATATATATAATGTAGTTTACCAAATGGAGTTGCACAGCCATTAAATTGGGAGCAATACCATAAAAATGAAACGCTAATGAAGCATTAGCAAGCAGGGCAATAATAACACGTCCTAAATCATAGTGTCCATGCGCATTTGCATAAATTACTCCGGCAAATAATAACAAGGCAATTAAATACGGCCCCATACTAATAAGCATAAAGCCCGATTCATACATAGTGTATGCTTCGCTAAGCGTACCTACCAAAATGGAAACAATGGCTATAAAATTTACAAGCTGAATCCTTCGCTTTTCAAGCGCCCCTGTGTTAGCTGCAATACCAATATTTAGCATATCTTGTTAAATAGATGCCTCAATGATAATAATTCTTTTTGGTCTGGCATAATCGAGGTATAAAACCGATGTATTTTTGCAAAAAGAAACAATAAAAAGATGGACTTACAGGAACGTATTGATGGCTTAGTAAAGTTAAGACAGCAGTTAAAAAAACTTACGGATGCTACGCTTACCAACTGGGCCGATAAAGCCGCTAATGAAAACAGGTGGTTTACACGCCAATATGTGCAAAAAGCCATTGAAGGTATTGTATTTATGCTAGAGCCTACCGAATTGCATACCTGGACACAACCTTATAAATTTGGAACTAAACCACGGCAGGTGGGCATTATTATGGCAGGTAATATTCCCTTGGTTGGGTTTCATGATTTGCTATCGGTACTGGTAAGTGGACATAAGGCCCTTGTTAAGCTTAGTTCGCAGGATAAAGTGCTCCTGCCCTTAGTAACAGACCTGCTCATTAAGGTAGCTCCGACTTTTAAACCCCAACTTATGTATGTAGATAAACTGAGCCAAACCGATGCTGTAATAGCTACCGGCAGCGATAATACAGCACGCTATTTTGAGCAATATTTTAAGCACATTCCTCATATTATACGCAAAAACAGAACCTCCTGCGCTGTACTTACCGGAGATGAAACAGACGAAGATTTGCACAAACTGGGCGAAGATGTGTTTACATATTATGGGCTGGGTTGCCGTAATGTATCAAAACTATTTGTGCCCAACGATTATAACTTTACCAAATTACTGGACTTGTGGAATAGTTTTAGCGAGGTAGCTCACCATAGCAAATGGCAAAACAACTACGATTACAACAAAAGTATTTACCTGGTAAACAAAGTACCTCATTTAGATACCGGTTTTTTAATTTTAAAAGAATCGGAAGAACTGGTTTCCCCTTTAGCTGTACTGTTTTACCAACATTATACCGATATGCACCAAGTAGTAGACTTGCTTAGTGCCCAAAGCCAAAAAATTCAATGCGTTGTAGGACAGGGCAGCCTGCTTTCTCAATCCATTGCTTTTGGGCAGGCGCAATACCCAGGTGTGCAAGACTATGCCGATGGCATTGATACCCTGGCTTTTTTAGAAAGCCTGACATAAAACAGTTGCCACTACTTTACCTATGCAAATGCTAAGATAAATTAGTGGCTATTAAAAAGTCATACGGGCGTATTTCCTTAAAAGGTAGCCTACTATCGATTAATTTTTGCTCCTCCGCGCCAAACCTCTACCGGGCCGTTATACACTTGGCCGTCCATGCTAATGGTATAAAAATAGATACCATCGGGTACTCCTTCGGCCCTCCAATCGTTTTGGTAATCATCCGATTTATATACCTGAACGCCCCAACGGTTGGCAATAACGATTTTCGTATTAGGCTTTTTATTTAAGATAATAAAGGCCTCATTTACACCATCGTTATTTGGCGTAAACACGTTAGGTATGGTTACATCCGAGCGGGAGTCAATCACAACCGCAGGTAAGGTTTTCTCACAACCCGAATCGTCCCGTATTACGGTTACATAACTTCCTATAGGCAACTGTTCAAATTTGTAGTTGTATTTACCAAACCTGTCGGGCTCTACTTCTACAAAATCAAGATAAACATCTCCATTGCCATCTAATAACATTACATCGTAAGGAGGGAAATCGGAAGTGATACCCACCACATCAAAGGCTCCTACATCTTGCTCGGGGTAGGTATTGGTTATATTTTCAATTTTTGCATCGATGGCCGAAGGTTCTGCTATTGAAATCTTTACACTAAACGGACACCCGTCATTGGCATCATCGCGCACCTGAATGGTGTAATCCTCCCCTACCGGAAGGCCTGAAATAACTTCTCCTGTAGTAAACGAAGTCCAATCACTTACGCCCTTATGCAGGTATTCATATACGGGACCTACGCCTCCATCTACGGTAATACGAGCTGTACCACCGGTAGGGTCGCCAAAGCAGGCAATATCTCCCACTTTTTCGATGGTTGCCGTTACTGCGGTAGCTTTCATAATTATGGTTACCTCTCCGGTAACTTCACAAGCTGTATTATCTCTAACCAGGTAATTGTACGTACCTGAGGCAATACCACTAAAGGTAAAGGTATTATTGGGTTGACCATTTTGAGTTACTTTATTACCAGTGGCTTTATTTTCGATTTCAAAATCAAAAGGCGACATTCCATTAGCACCTACTATCAACGTTATTTCTCCATCATCATCGGTACATGTGGCATTGGCCAGATTTACATCAACCGTATAACAGCCTGAGCAATTTTCTACCGTTACTTTAATTTCCGTTGCTGTACTTTCACCACAGCCTTCGTCTTGGGTAGCAAAGAAAGAGGTGGTACCTGTAACTGTCATATCCAAATCGGCAGCAGCCGGAGTAAATGAGGTGCCTGTACCCAACTGTGTAGTTAAAGCTGCTTCTTTATACCATTTTACATTAGTACCCAATACTTCGAGTGTGGGAGCCGGCCCATTTTGACACGCCATTACAGGGTTGTTAGGGTTATTATCAGCAGGTGGAGCACTTATGTCTTGCACTGTTACATCAATTTGTGTAGATAAAGTGGTTGTACACACCCCTACCGAGGCCTCTACAGTAATCGTATGGGTTCCAACCGTCAGGCCATCGGTTGCGGTTAAAGTGCCTACCACGAAATCCGGGTTACCGGTACCCACTGCCGATTGAGCAGTAGCTGCACCATCTAAAAAGATTACATAATTAACACTAGCTTCTGAATTGGCTAAAGTTACTACCTGCCCGGCTGCTTCGCAGATGGTTACTGTACCGGCCTCTTTTATGGTTTGGTCGGCCGGTGTTGCTGTAACATCCACCTCAACATTACCGGTTAATATGGTTTGACATCCTCCACCAATAGAAGCTTGTACGGTAATGGTATGTGGGCTTCCCGCAGGAACAAGCCCTTCGGTTGTACCTAGCACGCCAACTATAAAGTTTGATGAGCCATCCCCGGTAGCTGAAACGCCCGTAGTATTACCATCTAATAGTAATTCGTACAGCACACCATTTTCAGAACCGGCCAATGAAATAGAAACCGTAGCATTTTCACAAATGGACTGATTGCCTTCATTTATAGTTTGATCGGCCGGTTGTGGCGATACTATAATAGTTAGCGTAGAAGTAGCATTAGTACCTGTACAACCACCCGTGCCGGTAACGGTATAATCAAACGTATAGGTGCCTCCACCGCTTACCGTTGGGTCAAAGGTAGGATCGGTAGCAGGCCCTGTTAAAGCTCCGGAACCATTATCATTCGTCCAAACCCAGGTACCACCGGCATCAGGCGACCCTTGGATAAGCGAATTTAAGGTTACCGGAGTTCCTCCGGTTTCGCATAATCCGGTAGATGAATCCGTTCCTGCATTGGGTTTGGCAATAACTGTTACCACAAATTCAACAGCAGCACTTGTACCACAACCTACATCTTGGGTTATATAGAAACTGGTACTTCCAACTGTGGTCATATCTAAATCTGAAGCTGATGGATTAAATGGGTTTCCACTTCCAATTTGGTTGGTTAAAGCAGCATCGGAATACCAGTTAACCACTGTTGCCCCGGCTGATGCATTTGCATCTAAGCTTGGTAACGCTCCATCCTGACATACATCCATCGCTAAGTTATTTCCATTATTGGGCGGTGGACTAGTCGCTGATACAGAAACATTGAGAGTTGATACTGTTACACAATTGGTTGGAGCAGCACCTGTGATAGTTACTTCAATTACACTAGAAATGGTCCCAAAATCTACTACAATAGCATTTGTATTAGCTGCTCCATTTATTGTTGCATCACCCGAAGTAACAGCCCAAGCATAGCTGGCAGCACCAACCGGTACAGAATAATTTTCACCTAAAGTATTTTCACACACCGCATTATTACCAGTAATAGTTCCATCCGGCAAGGCATTTACCGTTATCGCCTGACTGGTGGCAGTGGCTGCTGAGCAGTTATTCGCATCCTGGTAGTTTACGCTTACGGTAAAGGGGGCAATACCATCCCAGGTAATGTCTATCGTGTTATCGGTAGCCGTTCCTCCGGCTATCACGCTGCCTCCCGTTACCACCCAGGTATAATTGCTCATGCCGGCCTCGGTAGTATAGGTTTC
>JALWRJ010000038.1 GCA_026994125.1 Cyclobacteriaceae bacterium
GCAATACTTAGCCCACTAAATTACAGCTTGTTACTAATCTTTAAAAATTTAAGTGATTTATCCGGCAGATTAAAATTAAAAATACCTTCGATTTATGCCGTGGTTATTAAAAATCTCTAAATCCAACGATACCATAAGCTCGTGGGTGCCAAAAGCATTATTGCTAATAGAATTAAGAGGCACCTCAAAGGAGTAACCTATTCTTAATTTATCGCTAATTTCGAATTGCCCATTAACCCCGGCCGTATTAAAATTGCGGACACTGGCACCTACCCAAAGGGTTTCCAATACTAATACACTTGCATTTAAATCTACCGAAAGGGGTTGACCTTCCACCACCCTTATCAATACCGATGGCTTAAATTTAAGAGCCATTAACTGGTCGAACACAAAACCGGCACTAATATAGTAGTGCCTTTGAGCTAAGGTAGTTGTGGTTCCGTTGTCAGAAACCTGCGTATCGAGCATTTTGGGCACCGATACACCCAAATAATATTGCCGGGTTCTAAAATATACTCCGGCTCCTACATTAAATTTTGAAACGTTACCATCGCTTATGCTTAAGCCAGGATCAGCTTGCTCTAAAAGCAGCTTACTATAATCATACTTAAACTGGTTGTAGCCGGCCTGCATGCCAAACGAAAGGCTTCTGCCATTGTGCATGTCTATCCGGTAAGCTACCAGCCCTTGCACTTCGGCATTTACATTAACTCCGTAGGTATCTTTTACCAAAGTAACCCCAACCCCCAATTTATTGTTTAACAAAGAGGTGGACGTATTTAACATATGCGTAACCGGGGCACCCTGTATGCCCACCCATTGAAACCTGGAAACAGCTGTTGCATTAAACACGGCATTTACTCCTGTATAAGCAGGATTAATCATAGATTGATTAAACTGGTACTGACTGTACAAAGGTTCTTGCTGGCCAAACACTGAGGTGTTTACAACCAACATTAGTATTACATATGTATAAAAGAAGCGCATCATTGCTTTAGAAATATAAATCCTGTTAAAGGTTTAGTTCCATCGCCTTTATTAATGGAATAATAATAATTGCCGCTACCCAGCGTGTTTCCCGTTCCTACTTTATCGGTTCCGGCAAACACCACATCTTGGTTATTATAGCCAGATGCTTCAAATACTTTATCGCCCCAGCGGTTGTAAATAATTACCTCATTATCAGGGTAGTATTCAATGTTTCCAATTTTAAAGGTATCGTGAATGCCATCACCATTGGGCGTTAGTACATTGTAGATGTTTAACTCAGGAGGGGTGGTAGCTATTACTTCGCCCGAAACTGTAAAGCTAAAACTATTTATACTGGTTTCTACATTTACTGAGCTTGTATAGCTGCCTATATTTGTAGCCGTAAGCTCTATGGTAAAAGGGGCAAAACCATTGGCAGGAATGCTTGCTGGTTGGTCGATTATCTTAAACACAGGATTATCCACCGTTATACTATTTACATCGATAGCCTGCGTAGGGCTAAGGTTTTCGATGCCAAACACTTTTTGAATATTCGTATTAAGCGATGTTTGCCCCAGGCTAATATTGTTACCCGAAATAAGAACCGTATTTTGCGAGTTATCCGGATTTGTAATAACTACAACAGCCACCGCTCCTTCAATTATACCGGTTAAGTCAAAAGTAAACGGGTTTTCATCGGCATCGTTGCTGGCAATGCTTAGAGTAGCGGTAAAGGCTCCGGCTGTAGCTCCGGATAAGGCAACTGTAAAGGTTTCGGTAGTTCCGGCCGGTACCGTAGTTATGCTACTATTTACTGTAAAATCTGTGGCTGGGGTAGCTGTAATCCCTGAAATAGTTAAATCGGCCGTGCCTGTGTTTTCGAGGGCAAAGGTGCGGGTAATGTCGGTTCCTACCGTGGCTGTGCCAAAATCGATGGCCGTGGTTTGGGCATCGGTAAGTGCCGGGGCGGTATTGTTTGTGCCATCATACACATTTATTTCGGGAGCCGTAGCCGTTGTAATAGTTCCGGTAACCGGAAAGGTAAACGGGTTTTCATCGGCATCGTTGCTGGCAATGCTTAGAGTAGCGGTAAAGGCTCCGGCTGTAGCTCCGGATAAGGTAACTGTAAAGGTTTCGGTAGTTCCGGCCGGTACCGTAGTTATGCTGCTGTTTACTGTAAAGTCTGTGGCCGGGGTAGCTGTAATCCCTGAAATAGTTAAATCGGCCGTGCCTGTGTTTTCGAGGGCAAAGGTGCGGGTAATGTCGGTTCCTACCGTGGCTGTGCCAAAATCGATGGCCGTGGTTTGGGCATC
>JALWRJ010000039.1 GCA_026994125.1 Cyclobacteriaceae bacterium
ATGTAACTAGTTAATATACAGATGGTTATGGATAATTGCTTAAATCTTAAATATGTGGACAACTTTTGCTAACCTGCTCATTATTAGTTAATTTGCCATTTTTCTCTTTTTTACTACCTATATTTTTAGGTGCCCGTTTAAGCAAACTAAACTTGTATATTTTGTTTTCTCAGTTTATTCCTGTAGGTATTAAAAATCCTCGATTTCGATAAAAATCCAACATAAATACCGTTGTCAATTACAGGTAAATTCCATGCTCCGGTCGATTCAAATTTGTGCATCACCGATTGCATATTTTCTTGAGAGCTTACACTGGCAGGTGGGCTATGCATAAGCGCTTCCACCCGCATCGTGTCGTACGAGTCAGTATCAAACATTAGTTGCCTTATATCGTCTAATGTTACTATGCCCACCAGGGCTCCTTCATCATTTACTACCGGAAATATATTCCGTTTAGAATTGCGCACTAACATAACCAGTTCGCGGAGGGTGGCATAAGGCGATATTTTTAATAAGTCGGTTTCAATTATCTTATTTAAATTAATAACACTTAGTACAAGTTTATCCTTATCTTTTGGTAGCAAATCTCCTGTTTTGGCCAAGCTTTTAGAATACAACGAATAGGGTTCAAAATAAACGGTTATGCTATAGGCAATGGCCGATACCAACATAAGCGGAACAAACAGGGTATAACCACTGGTAATTTCAGCAATTAAAAAAATGGCAGTAAGTGGAGCATGTAATACGCCACTCATAACACCACTCATACCCATAAGCGTAAAGTTACTGATACTTAAAACCGGTGCTCCGGCTATCATATTAACTATTGTGGCAAATAAAAAACCAAAAGCACCTCCAATAAATAACGATGGCGCAAATACACCTCCGCTACCACCGGCTCCTATGGTAACGGCACTGGCTATGGGTTTTACCAATACAATAGCACCTATGAGCAAAACTAAAAACAGGCTTGAGTTAATACCTTTAAAAAATATGCTATCTGCAAAAATAGAAGAGGCCTCTCCGTTTAAAATCGTTTTAATAGTCTCGTATCCTTCGCCATACAAGGGGTGTAGTACCAGGGTTATAGCTCCTAAGGCTACACCACCAATAGCAGCCCGCCACCAATGGTTTTTTATGGTGCTAATTTTTTGCTCAACAAAAAATGTTGTTCTTGTAAAATATACCGATAGCAATCCAGCCATTGCGGCAAAAATTACGGCAAACGGTACATCATTTATTGTAAAATCATCTTTTAGCTTAAACGAAAATAATATTTCGGAACCCAAAATAGAATGCGAAGTAAGCGAACCCATAACCGATGAAATAAGCAAAGGAATAAACATGCTAATAGTTACATCGGGGAGCAATACCTCAATGGCAAAAATTACCCCTGCAATGGGTGAGTTAAAAATGGCCGAAATTGACCCCGCAGCACCACAAGCAATAAGTAAGGTGCGCTTTTTGTAACCCAGGTGCATCAAGCGTCCAATGTTCGACCCTATGGCCGAGCCGGTTACAACTATAGGAGCCTCCAAACCTACCGAACCCCCAAAACCTACCGTAATGGCACTTGTAACCATTCGCGAGTACATTTTAACCCTGCTCAGAATGCTGGAGCGCTTCGAAATGGTGAATAAAATATGTGTAATGCCATGCCCTAAATGTTCTTTTAACAGGTACTTTGAAATTAGTACGGTAAGCATTATGCCAATAAACGGATATACCACATATAAAAGCTTTCCCGACTCAAATACCCGGTTATCCATGAGCAAATGCCCAATAAAATGCACTGCCCATTTTAGCGATACGGCTGCCAGCCCGGATACCACACCAATGACAATGCCCAGAAATAGCAAAAAATTCCTGTCGCTTATATGACGTATTCGCCAAACCAAAAACTTGTGTAGTAATAACATAGCTGTAAAATCCGTGGCAAAGGTATTAACACAGCCAAATTTATTGGGCTATATACCAATTAAAATTATAAGTGTAAGCCAGGTAGAAAAAGTTGCGCTATTTTTTCGAAGCATCAAATACAAACACCTTTTCGGGTACAGTTTTTAACAGCCTCTTGCTTATGGTTTGGCCTTTGTAGGTAGCATGTACCAAATTGTTTTGGTCGTCAAACATATCAAAAAACAGGGTATTGGTAAGGGCAATTTCATGTACTTTTCTAACCCCATAGTATTCTATATAGCACCAAAGTGCATCCTGTTCAATTTCGTGCCCCAGGTAGCTGCCGGTTTTTAATTTGCCATCTACCTTTACACGAAGGT
>JALWRJ010000040.1 GCA_026994125.1 Cyclobacteriaceae bacterium
CAATAATGAAACAAACCATTGGTTAGTCGGTTTAAGCTATCCTTTTCATTTTTTCTTAGTTGGTTTAGTGTTCTCATCATTCTTCCCAAAGGAGTGCCCCCTGAAAAAATTACATGTGTTACATCTTGCGATTGTTCAGCTATTTTAACCGCAATGGCGCTGCCTTGCGAATGCCCGGCAAGTACAAGTTTCGATGTATCTACCCACTCAAATTTTTTAAGATAGTTTAAAATATATAAGTTTCTAGCTACGTAATAGTCTAAGTGGTCGTTTTTAACAAACGCATGAGGAGGTCGATTATTGGCAGGGTAAAACCCCATACCACGCCCTAATTTGTTTGCGCTAACAACCAATGGTATAGCAGGTTTTGAGATAATCACAAGGTGATAATTTTCAAGTAGTTCATCAGGAATTTTAAATGGAGGTGAAGTTAACCAAGGGGTAGTATTTACCGAATCTTGGATAAACAATGGTACCGGCAAGCTTCCTTGTATAAATAAGAATAACGGCTTTGCTTGGTTTTCACTTCCTTTTATCGATTTAACAATAAAATGAACTTCTTCATTTTTATATGACACTGCAAATTTTCTTATGCTTGTTTTAGTTTCTGTGGCATTGGCATTTACCAGATATATCAATAAACCTAAAGCTACCAGCGTTGATTTTTTTAGCATGATTTTTTACTTATCCTCTAGTACACGCACCCATTTGCCCGGTTTGTTGGCAAAAATACTGTTATCGTACATGGCTCCTACGGTAATGGCCGGCAGGTAGTACCTGCCCTTATAGGCTGCATTGAGCAATACCGTAAATGTAACCGATTGGTGGGCGTTTAAATTAAAATAATGCATTACCCGGTCGTCTCTTATATCCATATAGGTGGCTTCGGCCGGTGTGGCTTCGGAGCCGTCCAGTCGGGTATTTATAATTTCCCAACCCGAAGGAAAAAGTTGGGTAAGTGCTAGTTGAGTGTAATTCCCTTTTACCCCAGGGTTGGTAATGCTAACCATGGCTTTAAAATTGGTGCCTTGTTTTAGTTGGGTAATGTTAATGGGTTGCCCATCCAAATCTTTATAGGTTACCTGTAGGCTTATGTTGCGTTTTTGGGCTTCCTGGTTTAATTCAAAAGGAGTACCGGTACTAATTAACCGTGCAAATACAGGGGCATCTCCTTTGTTTTCTACCGTGGCCATTGCAGGCTGGTCTGGTTGGGTTAGGTAAAGTTGTTGCACAAAATCGGTACCTGACAGGGTAGTGGTATTTCCCTGCACCGTTACAATGGTATGGGTGGGTTGGTTTAGCTTAAACCGGTTGGCATATTTGGCCAGGGCAATAAAGCAATAGGCCGTTGTTTGGGTACTCATCCATCGGTTGGGTTGGCTCATTTCATTGGCAATATCCATCAGCAAATCAAAGGCTTCTTCCTTGCGATTGAGGGTTAGCAGGGTTTCTAACACCATGGCCTTATCGCGAGTGGCCGACCCAAAAGTAGCTTGGTAATTGGAGGGTTCTTCTGTTGCCATACTAAGCCCTTCGAGCAGTTTGTTGGCTTGCTTGGGGTAGCCTCCGGCAGCATAGGCCAGTGCCAACCTCCATGTTGCTGCCGGGCTGGTTCGCTTATCTTCTTTAAGCCTGTTCATAGCACCCATGGCCGGTTTGCCCGCCAGGGCTAAGGTGTAGAGTCGATAGGCCTGTACTAAATCGTTGTTAGTGCGGCTACCTGCCCTGCTCCAGGCGCGTGCTTGCCGGGTTTGGAAATTAACCCAGTTGGCAAGCATGCTTTCCGACACCGCATATCCTGCGTTTTGTGCTTCTACTAAAAAGTGACCCGCATAATTACTGCCCCAAGTGCTGGCAAAGCTTTCGCCAGGCCAGTACGAAAAGCCTCCATCGCTGGTTTGGAACCCTTTTAGCCGGATAATTGCTGCGTTTATGTTTTTTTGAATCTCCTCTTGCCGTTCGGTAGCTAAGTTAACCAACTTACCTAAGTAGAGCTGTGCAAAAACCGATGAGGTGGTTTGCTCCACGCATCCGTGCGGATAGCGAATTAAATAGCCTAGGCGTTGTTCAATGTTTAAGGAAGGTAAACTGCTAATTTCGAGGCTGGCATGGTTTAGCCCTAATATGCCTACCGGAGTATATTGGGTTTTCCATTGCTGTCCGGGGGCAAGGAGTTTATCCGTAGTTTTGGTGATGGCCGGGTTACGAGGTAGTACATTAATATCTATATCGTAATGGGCTGTTAGCTTACCTGAGGTGGCCGTAACC
>JALWRJ010000041.1 GCA_026994125.1 Cyclobacteriaceae bacterium
GTATTGGCCAAAGCATACGTATTATAACCGGCTCTAACCAGCACACAGGCCAAATAGGTACTACCTTAACTACTCCTATTAAAATTCAGAACAATAGCGACCATTTAATGGTTATTGGCTATGCGGTAGCAGAACAAAATTTGCGTTCGAGCCAAAGCGCCACCTTTTGTATTAATAACGATTGCAAAACTAAAGGTATTGCCCAGGCAACCCGGTTAGTTAAATTAATGCCCGGTGAAATTTTCGAAGGCTTTTCTACCCAATTAGAAACCGGCCTTGTACCCGGCAACAGCACCTTAAAATTAGTATTTTTTAATATGATTAACCCGGCCGAAAAAGTAGAAACGGAATTAACCTATACCATTGCAGAGAAACGGAAAGAGAATATTCTATTCCAATCGGATGTACTGGAACTAAGCGATGTTTACCCAAACCCGGTACACGACCAAGCCATTTTTAAGTATAATTTCTTTAACCCGCTTAAAAAAGCTAAAATTGTATTGCTAAGTGTGCTTGGTTCAGTAGTTCACGAAATAGAACTTTCACCCTACGAAACCTCGGCATCCATTAATGTAGAAGACCTAAACCCTGGGGTTTATTTTTACACCCTTTACATCGATAACGAAGGGGTTGCCACCAAAAAAATGGTGGTTCGTAAATAGGTACAAGTAAAATTATCTTTTGTACCACCACCAATGGCTATCATAGTTATGTGCAGGCATTTTATTGCACAACTACCCTTGTAGCCCGACTCTAAAATATTCTTTCGTGGTTTACGTTATCATCTTCAATAATTTCATTCGTTTTAATATCTGTTCTGCTATATTTGCACCCTTATGCGAAAAGCTATGCCGACTAGAGTTGCATTATTTTTAGTTCTATTGTATTTATCCACCGCTTGTAGTGAGTTTAGAAAAATTCAAAAAAGTGATGATTGGAAGCTTAAATACAATAAAGCAATGGAATACTATGAAAAAGGAGACTATTTTAGGTCAATAGCACTTTTTGAAGAGGTATTGCCAGTAACCCGAGGTAAACCCGAAGGCGAAAAAGCACAGTTTTACTATGCGTATGCGCATTTTAAAGACAAACAGTACATTTTAAGTGCGCATTATTTTAAAACTTTTTACGAAACCTACTCTCGCAGCGAGTATGCAACCGAGGCTCAATTTTTATATGCTTATTCGCTTTACATGGATTCGCCCATTTTCTCGCTCGACCAAACGAGCACACGCGATGCCATAGATGCCTTGCAGGCTTACATTAACCGTAACCCGGAAAGTGAGTTTATTGAAGATGCCAACAAAATTATACAAGAACTCCAGGTAAAACTGGAAACCAAGGCGTACGAAAACGCCAAAGAATATTATAAAATTGGACTGCTTAAAAGTGCCAAAGTAGCGTTTGAGAACTTTTCCAAGGATTATCCCGACTCAAAATACAACGAAGAGTTGAGATTCTTAAAAATTGAAGCTACCTTTAAGGTTGCACAAAAAAGTATTCCATCTAAACAAAAGAAAAGATTTAAAGAAGTAATAGAGCTATACGAAAAATTTGTGGACAAATACCCCAATAGCTCTTATCAAAAACGAGCCGAAGGTTTTTACAATTCGGCAATTAATCAATTAGAGAAAAAATTATCTTAATTATTATGGCAGCACAAGCATCATTACAAACAAGAAACATCAACGATTTTACCAAAGATACCGGTAATGTGTACGAATCGGTAGCTATTATTTCTAAAAGAGCCCGCCAAATATCGGCACGGGTAAAAGAAGAGTTAAATGCTAAATTAGCTGAGTTTGCCTCTACCGTTGATAACCTTGAAGAAATTTTTGAAAACCGGGAGCAAATCGAAATTTCGAGGTTTTATGAACGAATGCCCAAACCCACCAATGTAGCTACTGAAGAGTTTTTAGAAGGCGAATTAACCTATCGTTATAAAGACGAAACAGAAGAACTTTAATTAGAACTTGCAATGCACTAATTTTACCGTATGCTCCAAAATAAAAAAATAATTGTAGGAGTATGTGGTGGCATTGCCGCCTATAAAACAGCCTTACTGGTTAGGCAGCTCAAACAAAAAGGTGCAGAGGTGCAGGTACTGATGACCCCCGCTGCACACTCGTTTATTACCCCACTTACCCTGGCCACCTTAAGTGGCAAGCCGGTGCTTACGCAATTTAGCCAACCCAATACAGGCGAATGGAACAACCATGTAAACCTGGGCTTGTGGGCCGATGCCATGGTAGTAGCTCCGGCTACAGCCAGCACCTTAGCTAAAATGGCTTATGGGCAAAGCGATAACCTTTTGGTAACCACCTACCTATCGGCCAGATGCCCGGTATGGGTTGCTCCGGCCATGGACCTGGACATGTTTGCCCACCCCACCACCATTGCTACCCTGGCTACCCTAAAAAAACATGGTGTAAACTTAATAGATGCCCAGGAAGGCGAACTGGCCAGTGGCCTATCCGGTAAGGGAAGAATGGCCGAACCGGAAACTATTGTAGCAATACTAACCGCTTACTTTAACCCTGCCTCAGCACTTCGAAATAAAAAGGTGCTAATTACAGCCGGCCCAACCTACGAAGCCATCGACCCGGTTCGGTTTCTTGGCAATCATTCATCGGGCTCCATGGGGTACCAATTAGCCCTGGCAGCCCGCCAAAGAGGTGCACGTGTTACTCTGGTACTAGGACCCAACAGCATGGATACAACTGCATTTGATGGCACCCTGGTGGAGGTTACCAGTGCACAAGAAATGCTCGATGCCTGCCAACAGGTTTACCCTAAGCAGGATATTGCTATTTTTGCTGCGGCCGTTGCCGATTATGCCCCGGCCAATATTGCTACTCAAAAAATTAAAAAAAACACCCAAAAACTTACCCTGGAACTTACCAAAACTCCCGATGTGGCCTACACATTAGGAAAAGCAAAAAAGAAACAACAATTTAATGTAGGTTTTGCCCTGGAAACCGAAAACGAACAAACGCACGCACAAAAAAAATTAGCGCGTAAAAACTTTGACATGGTAGTTTTAAACTCTTTAAACGACAAAGGAGCAGGTTTTAAACATACTACCAATAAAATAACTATTATTGATACACAAAATAATATTCTCCATTTTGAGTTAAAGTCTAAAACAGCAGTAGCCAACGATATTTTAAATGAAATTGAAAAGCGTATCTAATGCACTTAAACTAAGCATACTGCTTATGCTGTGTTGGGCAACCCCAGGCATGGGGCAAGAACTAAATTGCGATGTAGTAATAGATGCAGCCCGTATAGAAACCTCGGAGCAACGAGTTTTTAAGGATATGGAGTTAGCTTTTGAGAACTTTTTAAACAGCCGAAACTGGACCAATGTAGAATTTACACCCATTGAGCGAATAAAATGCGGGCTTACTATTACGCTAAACGAAATGCCCTCCATTGGCTCGTACAAAGCTACCGTGCAAATACGTTCGGCACGACCGGTATTTAATACCACCTATGAATCTATCTTATTAAACTTTGCCGATCGTGATTGGTCGTTCGAGTACGTTGAATCGCAGCCCCTAAACTTTAACGAAAACGACTACACGACCAATCTTACCTCTATGCTGGCCTATTATGCCTACCTCATTATTGGTTTAGATTTCGATTCATTTGGCGAATTATCGGGCTCGCCTTACTACCAAAAAGCACTTACCATTGTAACCAATGCAGCACAAGGAGGCCGACCCGGCTGGGGTGCGCTTGAAAGCAACCGTAACCGCTATGCGCTTATAACCGACATTACCAACCAGCAAATGGAAGACCTGCGCAAAGGTTATTACAAATATCATCGCCTGGGACTCGATGTATTTGATACGAAGCCCGAAGAGTGCCGAAAGCAAGTTTTAGAGGTTCTCGAAAACATTAAAGTGATTAAACAACGCTACCCCTCTTCCATTTTTGTTATCAATTTTTTCGACTCCAAGGCCGAGGAATTAGTAAATATTTTTGCAGATGCCACCCAACAGGAAAAAAGAAAAGCTTATAATTTACTAATTGAACTTAACCCGATTAAACAGGATATTTACAAAGAAATACTAAGCAAGTAAAAGAAGCAGGGTTTCCGGGGCAATAGCACAACACAGCTCTTAAAATTTACCAGTAATTAGTTACTAAATTTAAAAAAAATAGTTTTACTTGCAGCAAGGCGAACACACAGTACATGCTACAAAAACTAACTATCCAAAACTACGCATTAATACAAACCCTGGAAATGCAGCCTGCCCCAGGACTTAGTATTATTACCGGAGAAACCGGTGCCGGCAAATCCATTATGCTGGGTGCAGTAGGGCTTTTACTGGGTAAACGAGCCGATACTAAAGTGCTACTGGACAGCACAGCAAAGTGTATTGTTGAAGGCCTTTTTGATATAGCTGCCTACGCCCTGGAGCCATTTTTTGAAAAGCACGACCTGGACTATGCCCAGGAAACAACCCTGCGTAGAGAAATAACCCCGGCAGGTAAATCAAGAGCTTTTGTAAACGACACCCCAGTAAACCTGGAAACACTCAAAGCCCTGGGTGATTTTCTAATGGATGTACACTCGCAAAACGAAACGCTTCAGTTAGGAGCCACCTCCTACCAGCTCAACATACTCGATAGCTTTGCAGGCACCAACCAACTTGCAACCCAAGTAAACACACTTTTTAACAACTACCATACACTGCAACAAAGGCATACTCAACTAACATTAGAAGCCGAAAATTTAAAAAAAGAGGTCGATTACAATCATTTTTTGCTTGAAGAGCTAACCGCTTTAAACTTACAAGAGAACGAACAAGAACCCCTGGAAGAAGAATTAAAAAAGCTTGAAAATGCAGAGGACATCAAAGTAAAACTAAATGAAACACTAGAGGTACTAAACCACTCCGAGGTGGGTACCCTTGAGCAACTGCAGAATGCCCGCACCACCCTACAACAACTAACCGGCTTTGGCTCACAATACCAAACCCTTTTTGCTCAATTAGAACAAGCCTACATTGAGTTAAAAGAACTAACCCGTGATTTAGAGGCAGAAGAAGAACAAGTTGAGGTTGATTTTGAGCGTACCGAGCAAGTACAACAACGTTTAAGTACCATTTACCAATTGCAAACAAAACATAAGGTGGGTTCCGTAAAGGAACTTTTGGTGGTACAAACAGACCTGGAAGCTAAAGTGTTTGCCACACGGCAGGTAGATGATGACATCGCTAAAGTAAAGCAAGAAATGGATGTTGCCTACAAGCAAGCCCTGGCCCTGGCCGAAAAGTTAAGCAGCCAACGCAACAAAGCAGCCATTGAGTTTGGCAAGCAAATTGAATCCCTATTGGCGCAAGTAGGCATTGCTGAGGGGCAGGTAACCATAGAGCTATCTCCTAAAACGCTGGCAAGTACGGGCATCGATAATGTGGCTATTTTGTTTTCTGCCAATAAAGGTTTGCCGCTACAGCCCCTCAAACAAGTGGCTTCGGGGGGCGAATTTTCGCGACTCATGTTTTGCATTAAGTACTTGCTGGCTGGTAAAACCGCTTTACCTACGGTAGTTTTTGATGAGATTGACACCGGTATTTCAGGCGAAATTGCACTTAAAATGGGTGCTATGATGCAAAAAATGGCCACCAACCACCAGGTAATAGCCATTAGCCACCTGCCCCAAATAGCCGCTAAAGCCCATGCGCATTACTTTGTATATAAAAACCACACAGCCAAACGCTCGGCAAGTAGCATTAAACTACTGAGCCCAAGCGAAAGCACAGAAGCCATTGCCCAAATGATTGGTGGAGAAAATCCTTCGGAAAGTGCCTATAAAAGTGCGCGCGAACTCATGGAACTTGAATAGCCCAAACTAAAGGTTTCCTAATTCTTCCTCCAGCTTTTTATGCAAGTCATTGCCACGTAAATCTTTGGCAATAATAACCCCCTCAGGATCTAATAAAACAGATTTTGGAATGGCACGGATACCATACAAATCAGCGGTGGCATTTTGCCAGCCTTGTAAGTCCGAAACATGGTACCAGCTAAGCCCATCTTTTTTAATGGCCTCTACCCACCGTTCCTTGTTAGCATCGTACGAAACCCCTAAAATTTCAAAACCTTTAGCATGGTATTTTTTATAGGCAGCCACCACATTGGGGTTCTCGGCACGGCAAGGGCCACACCACGAGGCCCAAAAATCAATAAGCACATACTTACCTCGCAAGTTCGTTAAGGCAAACGCATTACCACTGGTATCGGCTTGTACAAATAAGGGGGCTTCCATACCAACCTGTACTTGTTGCCAGGCATTACGCATTTTTTTTAGTTTTAGTACTGCGCTCGTACTATCTAAAACGGGGTCAAATAATTGCAGCACCGAATCCAACTCTTGCAATTGATTATCGGCATAGTACCGCATTTGAGCCAAATCCGGCCCCAGTACATTATGGGCATTATTGCCAATGTACTCCAGTTGTAAAGTTGAGGAAACATGCTCTAAACTATCGTTAAAAGCTTCTATTTCAGTCATTTTACTGGTGTCGCCTGCTTGCTGAGCTTCCCTCCACCGGGCAAATAACGTATCGGCAGGTTTCCAGATGTGGGTATATTTTTGTTGGTATGCCCACTTAGCATCATTTAACAGTGTGCCGGTGGCATAGGCCTGGTATAATGAATCGGCATGTGCGTTTAAATTAATTTCGCCTGCTTCTAAAATTACATTGGCCATTCCTCTTTTGCCATCCACAACAATAAATCCAAATCGGGGCAAAGCGGCTGCCTGCCCACTAAATACCAAAGGTTGGCCTGTATAGTAAGCCGAATCAATGGTTTCCAGTTGGTCAAACGGCCCTACCGATAGTTTTACCAAGGTTGAATCCTCCACACCGGTAAGCGTAACATGTAATTGATAAGTGGGTTTGGTTTCGGGCGTAGTGCAAGCCCATGCACCAAAAAGCAAGGCAGCTATGTATAAAATAGATTTCATAGGTTTGGTAAATTAAACAAAGAAAGCATAGTTACTACATCTTTGTTAAAAATTCAACTAAATGCATAGTTAATTAAAAAAAGATGTAAAATAAAAATCCTCCGAACTGATAGCAATTTTAAACTATCGCCCGAAGGATTTTACTTCTATTAGTTGGCTTGTTGATTCAAAAGAACAACTCTTAGGTGGAAATCACAAACAATTTTCGATGAAGTGCATATTTTAACGATGAACGACATAAAACAAGCATAAAAACAAATAGAAAATAGCTTTGTAAAACCGCAATTTCATTACTTATACAACTATATTCGTTAGTTTTGGTAGAAACTACCAGCTATGCGTATATCTCTAATGATGGCAATTTTGGCCGCAACAATAATTAGTTGTACTAAAAAGGCCACCGAAGAACCGACCGAAACACTCATTTTTCAATCGGGTTTTGAACCCAATACCACCGGTGTTCCCGATGAAGCCATCGAAATATTTACAGGCACCGATGCAAGCAAAGCCACCAACAGCAGTTGGGATAACTTAAACGAACACCCAAACATTGGACAATTTAACATACAATACGAAGGAGGAAATACCCGCCAACGCTTTGCCCAACTGGTACCCGACCCCACCAATGCCGATAATACAGTATTGGCTTTTTGGCTGGATAGCGCTAATGTAACAAACGACCAGGGGCAGTATTACAAAGGGCGAATACAAGCCAATGTGTATCAAAACACCGGGCTTACCGAACTGTACATTAAAGTACGTATGTACCTGCACCCCGATATTAACCTGCTTAAAAATGCCGACCCTGCCAACGATTGGCTTACTTTATTTGAGTTTTGGAATAATGCCCCCTGGCTCGACCCTGCCAATCCTTTTCGCATTACTATAAACCTGGTTAAAGACAACACCGGCCCCGTAACCGATTTGTACTTTGGTGTACACGGCCAAATAAGAGTAACCGAAAAAAAATGGGAAAACCAATGGAATGAAGTAAACACTGCCATAGGTGCTCCCATTGGCCAATGGGTTACCACCGAAATTTATTTTAAAGAAGGCGACCAAAACCTAGGAAAGTTCAAGTTTGTAGTAACCCCACAGGGGGGCTCTCCTGTAACTGTTTTTGACATTACCAATAGTACTCACCACCCCAATGGGCCGGATGAAAATGGATTAAGTGAATTTAATCCCATGAAACTCTACACTTCGAAAGGCGTTATTGACTACATCCGTTCACAAAATGGAACTCTGCAAGTGTATTGGGACGATTTTGAGCTTTGGAAATCGAAAAAATTATAGCCTTAGCGCAGGCAACCATTAGCACAAAATAACTTGAGTCTAAACTTAAAAATGCGATAGTTGTTGCCTGCCAATTCGTAATTCTGTTTACCTTTATCTTTATGAGCAACACCGAAAAAAAATTATTTCTACTCGATGCCTACGCCCTGATTTACCGGGCGCATTTTGCGTTTAGTAAAAACCCGCGCATAAACTCATCGGGGCTTAATACCGGGGTAATGATGGGCTTTACAAATACCTTGTTGGAGGTTTTAAACAAACAAAAACCTACACATATTGCCGTAGTGTTCGATACCCCCAAACCTACCTTTAGGCACGAGCGCTACCCGCAATATAAAGCGCATCGCGATGCTACCCCCGAAGACATAAAAATAGCCGTTCCTTATGTTAAAAAAATTGTAGAGGCTTTTGGTATTCCTATTGTTGAAAAAGATGGATTTGAGGCCGATGATGTAATTGGTACTATCGCAAAAAAAGCGGCCAAAGAGGGGTTTACGGTGTATATGATGACCCCCGACAAAGACTATGCACAATTGGTAGAAGAACGTATTTTTTTGTATAAACCTGCCTATATGGGCAATGCAGTTAGCATTTTGGGTGTACCCGAAGTGCTTGCAAAATGGAATATTGAGCACATCGACCAAGTAAGAGATATCCTGGGCATGCATGGCGATGCCTCGGACAATATCCCCGGTATTCCCGGAGTAGGAGCCAAAACAGCTGTTAAATACGTTAAAGCGTATGGTAGTATTGAAGGCCTACTTAACCATGTACACGAGCTAAAAGGCAAAGCCAAAGAAAATGTAGAAAATTTTGGCGAACAAGGGTTGTTATCTAAAGAATTGGCC
>JALWRJ010000042.1 GCA_026994125.1 Cyclobacteriaceae bacterium
GACGACAGCCTGCGTAAAATTGTAGATGCCATTGTACATTCTAAGCGAAACCTGTTTCCCGTGGTGGACGAACTACACCATTTACATGGCATCATTTTACTCAATGATATTCGTAGCATTATGTTTGACCAAAGCCAATACGATAGCGTAACGGCCAAAGAACTAATGACGCAACCCCCTGAGCTGGTAACCATTAACGATAGCATGAGCAAAGTAGTGAGCAAGTTTGAACTTACCGGTGCCTGGAACCTTCCCGTAATCGATGAAAAAATGCGCTATTTGGGTATTGTTTCAAAATCTACTATCTTTTCGTTTTACAGAAAAGAACTTTTAAAACATAGAATTTAACCATACGAATTACATGAATTGGACTGAATTTTCGACCGGCAAACTACACCAGTATTTCGATATGGCCCTGGATAAAATCATCTATTTTGCTCCTCGGTTAGTACTGGCCATCGTAATTCTTTGGATAGGGTTTAAGCTAATAAAAAGGCTACGAAAAATAATTGATACCGCCCTGGCTAAACTAGGCACTACCGATACCCTTCGCCCGTTTGTGTCGTCTATAATTAATGTGCTTTTAAAAATTGTCCTCTTTATGCTGGTGGCCAATATTATTGGTGCTAATATTACCGGACTGGTGGCAGTAATGGCCACGGCCAGTTTTGCCGTTGGGCTGGCCTTACAAGGTAGTTTAGGCAATTTTGCCTCCGGGGTGCTTATTCTTACCTTTAGACCCTATAAAAAAGGCGATTGGATTAGCATAAACGATAAGTTTGGTAAGGTAAAAGAAATTGGCATATTTAACACCAAATTAGAAACGCCAGGCCATAACCTGCTCATTGTACCTAATTCAAAAATTACCGATTCGGTGGTTACCAATTTTTCTAACAAAGGGGTATTAAGGTTAGAGCTTTCGGTAAATATTCCTTACAGCGAAAGCTACCCTAAAGTAGAACAATTAATAAAGGAAGTATTAGCAAAACTGCCCATTGTACTACCCAGCCCGGATCCCGAAGTAGGTATTTTAGAATTTGACAGCCATTCGATAGAGATTTCTGTAAGACCCTATGTAAATCCCAATGCCCATTGGCAAGGCCGCTACGATGTGTTGGCAGCTATAAAAAAGGCGTTTCATACCCACGGTATTCAAATGGCCTATTCCGAAGGAGTAGAATACGGTGCAATTGGTGAATGATACCTCAGTAACTGGTTGGAAATTGAATAAACTCCCCTCTTATATTCATACAAGAATTTTAAGCATAGAGAATACTTGTTAAACAGGGGATTGTTTACTTGATTTATTCATACAAAGAATACCCAAACCAAACAGTGATTGTGAAGCAGTTATAAAAAGATTAACCTGCAACTTCTTGTTCTACATCAGGGTAAGGTGCCTGAAGCACCGCCTGCACTCCCCTACCGGGCGATGACTCAATATGAAAATTGGCTTGAATAGACTGGGCTCGTGCATACAGGTTCGAAAGACCCATACCATTTTTCCGACCTTCTTCCATATTAAATCCTTGCCCAAAATCTTCATAATTTAGCGTTAAGTCTTTTTCGTAGGCAATTATTTGAATGTAAAAAGTAGGATTCTTTGAATGCTTAATGGTATTGTTAACCAACTCCACTACAATATTATATATTGCTTTTTCAAATTTGCGTGGCAACCCCTGCGGCAAGTTGCTGGCAGTAAACTTCCCTTTTACCGATTGGGTGCCGTTCAGCAGTTCAACCAAATCGTTGATAGCGTTTTCGAGCCCAAACTTACTTAAATAGCTGGTAGATAAATTATGCGAAATACTGCGTGTTTCGCTGGTACAGGCATCTATAAGTTGTATAAGTACCTCACTGGCCTGCCCATTGCTGAGGGCATGTAACCGAATGGCCGATAAACGCGCCCCCACGCTATCGTGTAAGTCTTGGGCAATACGATTACGCTCGGCTTCCTGGCCTTTTATTAAAGCTTCCATTTCGCGTAGCTGCTGTTCTTTTTTAAGGCGTTCAAGCTCGTTAGAGCGCAACTGCTGTAAAAACCGCTGGCGCTGCGTAAAAAACAAAATAGTTACTAGCAGCAATAAAATAGCTCCAATGGCAAAGGCCAGGTACCAATAACTAAGTTTGGTTTTAGCCTCGGTTTGCTTTATTTGCTCCTGCAAATCGTTCCCGATTTTTTGCGTTTCGTAAAGCACCTCCAACTCTTTTAAAGTTTTGGCTTTTTCCTGGTTGTAAATGGAATCACTTAGTGAATTATA
>JALWRJ010000043.1:0-7904 GCA_026994125.1 Cyclobacteriaceae bacterium
ATATAATTTTGTGGACATGCTGTCGCACGCACGTACCGACATGGCTATGGTTAAAGAACTAGCTCCTGACGAATCGGCCTACCGTTCGCTTACCAGTTCGTGGTTTAGCCATTCGCCCTTACTGGAAGCTCTTAAAAAAATAAGCCAGCATGAGGCTACTTTAATAATAACTACCGATCATGGTACCATTCGGGTAAAACGCCCTTTCAAAATTATAGGCGATAAAAACACAAACACCAATTTACGTTATAAGCAAGGTAAAAATTTAAGCTTCGATGGCTCCGATGTGTTGGTAGCTAAAGATCCCGAAAAATTTAAGCTACCTAAAACCAATGTTTCTTCATCGTATGTTTTTGCTTTAAAAGATCAGTTTTTTGCCTATCCTAATAATTTTAATTACTATGTAAAATACTACCGCGATACCTTTCAGCATGGAGGTGTGTCGCTTGAAGAAATGATAATACCTGTTATTTCATTAACTTCGCGCAATGGATAACAACCCGGTACAAACTACCTTAACTTGCCATTCGCTCAACGAGCTGCCGGCTATTGCATCGCAACTAGTTAAATTTGCAAAATCCACTAAAGTATGGCTGTTTGTGGGTAATCTTGGTGCCGGAAAAACAACTTTAATCAAAGAAATTTGTACATTTATGGGAGTAAAAGATGAGGTATCGAGTCCTTCTTTTGCTATTGTAAACGAATACGCAACCCCAAATGGGCACGTGTATCATATAGATGGCTACCGCTTAAAAAATGTGCAGGAAGCCATAGATATAGGCATGATGGAGTATTTTGATTCGGGAAGTTTTTGTTTTGTGGAATGGCCGCAGGTAGTAGAGCCCATTTTGCCTGAACAATTGTTGCTTATACGTATTAACACCCTGGAGAATGAACAACGAACTTACAACCTGGTAAGATATGAGTAAAGCGAAACAAAGCGGTTTTGAAAAACTGGCACGCGAAACCAGTTTGTACCCACAGGAACAACTGGCTGCAGTAAACGAGCAACCCAATACCTTGTTTATTGGTATGCCCAAAGAAATTTCGTTGCAGGAAAACAGAATTAGCCTAACCCCCGATGCGGTGGGAGTGCTGGTACAAAATGGTCATAAAATTTGGGTTGAGTCCAAAGCAGGCTTAAAGGCCGGCTTTACCGACCAGGAGTATTCCGAAGCGGGTGCTGAGGTGGTGCCTACACGCGAAGAGGTGTACCAGGCCAACATTATTTTAAAAGTGGAACCGCCCACTTTTAATGAAATAGATTTTTTTAAGCCCAATCAAATCATATTTTCAGCTTTGCAAATGGCTACACGTAATCAGGAATATTTTAAACGCCTAACGGCTAAAAAGGTGATAGCCATTGCGTACGAAATGGTTGAAGACAAGGTGGGTGGAAGACCCATAGTGCGTGCCATGAGCGAAATAGCCGGCAATACCGTTATGCAAATAGCAGCCGAGTACCTGACCACCACCAATAGCGGCTTGGGTATTATTTTAGGAGGTATTACCGGAGTGCCCCCTACTAAAGTGGTTATTTTAGGGGCCGGTACGGTGGCTGAGTATGCTGCCCGGGCGGCTTCGGGGCTGGGTGCCGAAATAATGATTTTTGATAACCATATTTACAAACTTCGCAGAATTAAACACGCCCTTAGTTTTCAGGTATTTACCAGTACCCTCGATTCATCGCACCTGGCCAATGCCCTAAAAGATGCGGATGTAGTAATTGGTGCCCTCCGCCCCGAACGTGGTGGCAATAAAATGGTGGTTACCGAAGAAATGGTGCAGTCTATGAAAGCCGGTGCCGTTATTATTGATTTAAGTATAGACCATGGCGGTTGTGTAGAAACCTCTGAACTAACCACACACGAGCTGCCTGTTATCGAAAAATATGGGGTGATTCACTACGGAGTGCCCAATATTACCTCAAGGGTAGCACGTACGGCTTCGTATGTATTAAGCAATATTTTTACACCCACCTTGCTGCGGTCGGCTACCGAGGGCAGTTTAGAGGATATGATTTATAACCACCGTTGGTTTTTAAATGGAGTGTATGCATACAAAGGAAGCATCACCAACAGGTTTATTGCGCAAAAATTTAACCTTCCATTTAAGGATTTATCCTTGGTAATGGCAGCACGTATGTAATGAAGAAGAAAGATACACCCATACGAACCTTTCGTAAAATAGCTACCGGGCCCATTTTGTTTTACCAGTACGCTATTTCACCGTTATTGCCCTCATCGTGCCGTTATACCCCCACCTGCTCGGAATACAGCAAGCAGGCTATATTAAAATATGGGCCCCTTAAAGGCGGCAAAATGGCACTCAAGCGTATTGCCAGTTGCCACCCGTGGGGGGGCAGTGGTTACGACCCGGTACCCTAAATGTTTTACCTATACTTTTAATACCCAAAATTAGATTATATTTGCCGTATGGTTACTCGAAAAAAAACCGCCTCATTTTTAGCATTGTTCTTGTTAACAATTTCTAGTGCCTGGGCGCAATGTGCTATGTGCCGGGCTACCCTCGAAACCAATGTGAGCAATGGCAACCAGGAACACCTGGCTTCTACCTTAAATTTTGGGATTTTATACTTATTTGTAGCTCCTTACCTTTTAGTAGCTGTGGTGGGTTATGTGTGGTATAAGCAAAGCAGGAAAACCAGCAAAGCTTCGTAGGCTTTTAGGGTGTGCAATTAAATATTTTACCTAAACCAGGGTAGGTACATGTAAGGCGAGCAGCCTTTGAACTACTTTTTTAAGTGCTTGCTAAAGGAACTAACAAATAACTCTACTATATTTAACCCACGTTGAAAAAGCATGGAATTGTATGGAGTGTTTTGGGCATATTATTGCTTGCCCTGCTGGTGCGCTGGTGGGTAGAAGAACAATTTGCGCTGCCTGCTCGAAACTATCAATACTTGGCACAAAAAATTAAGACTGAACTGAGCCGGCAAGAACAAGACCTTGCACCCCTTATTGCAACTTTGAAGCGCGAACAATCCACCTTGCCCGCTGCCATGCCTCAAGCTTCTTATCCATATTTTTTATATAAAAACGACAGGTTAACCTATTGGACATCAGGTGCTTGGGTGCCCCCATCCGAAGTAAGTGAAACTCCCTATAGGTATGTAGAAAACAGCTATGGCAAATTTTTGGTTAGCGTATGGACGGCTAAGAAAGGTATCCATCCCTGGAAACTCATTAGTTATATTCCTTTATACCGTAAATACGGTGTTACAAATGATCTTATACAATCAGGAATAAACCCGACCCTGGGTAAAAAGGGATTAGTAAGTTTTTCCGACCCACAAGGAGAGAAAGGTAGTTTTGTAGTCCGGGTAGCCGGTGTTCCTCTGGTTCAGATTAAGCTAAAACAAGGCTATAAGCCATCCATCGTAAAACCTATTACTTACATCGATTTCGCATTATTGATATTACAAATTACCTTGTTTATATTGCTGTTTGCCAAAGCCACCCGTTGGAAACCCGGATTTGAAATCCTCTTTATTTTGGCCGGTTGGGCTTATTTTAAAGTGAGCTTACCCTGGCTAGAAGGAATTACGGATTTTGCGGCTATCAATGTATTCGATTCTCGCTACTATGCAGTATCCTGGTTTGAGCAATCGCTGGGCGATTTATTACTAAACACCCTCTTTATTGTATTAATTGCCTTTAGAATTAGGATTTGGGTACGCCATAAAGCATTGCTACGCGTGTTTGTGCAACCGGCTCATACCTGGCAAAAGCAAGTCTGGCTGGTGTGTTTGTTAATGCTTACTTTTTGGATTTTAAATTATCCTTATTTTCAGCTTCGATCTATTTACGAAAACTCACAAATTTCGATTGATATTACTTCTGGTTTAGCTAGTGGATGGTTGCGTGTGGTAACCTTGGGCATTGTTGTATTGGTAAACCTGGCCACCTTTATTTTATACCACGTAGCAGTACGTCAGGTTACTAAATTTACCCCCACGGTTGGTATGTTTATCCGTAACCTTGCCTGGGCTACCCTGCTGTTTGTGGGCTTAAGCTATGTGGCCAATATGCCTTTTGCTAATTTATGGTGGCTTAATATTGTGTTGCTGAGCCTCATCTGGTATTTCGATTGGGCGCAGTCGCTAGACAGAGCCACTTACCAACGTTTTTTTTATATTGTAGTTTTTTTTATTGTGGTTGCCGGGGTTAATGCCTATGTAATTGTTCGGTTAGAAACAGCAAAAAAAACGGACACTATGCAAACCATTTTAACCAAAAAAATGGCGCATTCCGATCCGTTTGCTGAATTTTTGTTGTCCGAATCTTTAACCGAACTGGCTTCCGACCCCTTTATTGTAGCGCGCTTATCCACTCCCTTTTTATCTAAGCAGGCCATTATTAATAAAATTAAATTAGTGTTTCTTAATTCTTACCTTTCCGGTTACGAACAAAAGGTTACATTATTTGATAGCCGGGGAAAGCCCATATATCATGCCACCGATTCTTCCTCTATTTTTGAGCAACTGCAGCATTTAAATACCCCACAAAATAGTACAGAATACCCTTCGGTGTTTAGAAAAAATGACGATACGCACTTGTTTGCCAAGCATTACGTGGGGTATGCATCCATTCAAAAGCATTCCAATGTAATTGGTTATGTATTTATTGAACTCATCGAAAAACAATTTTCATCTACTACTCCATATCCTTCCTTATTGCTGGATAACAGGTTTGTTGGCCGTAAGCAAAATAAAATGGGGATGGCCTATTATTATAAAAATGTAAAAATTAATGCGTTGGGTGCACAGGAATTTCCGGATAGTTTGAAAATAACGGCTCCTAAGGGGTATGTGCAGCATAATACCTTATACGCTGTACGTGCCGAAGGGCAACGCGGTATGGTGGCCGCCTACCCTTGGAACACCTGGCAAAAGGCTGTGTCCAACTTTTCGTTTGTGTGGTTAATTACTTTGTTTCCCATCTTATTGGTGTGGTTTTTTATTCCTTTTGTGCGTAAAGGAAAGTTTAAATCATTATCCTACACCGAACGCATTATCTGGTACCTCAACCTGGCTTTTTTGCTTCCCTTAGTAGTGGTTACCTCGGTAACTTTCCGCTTGTTAGTTACTTCGTTCGAAGAAACCGAAGAAAGTGCCAATGCTGTGTTAGTAGAGCGGCTGGCAGCTCAACTCAGCGAATCGCTTGATTTATATTTGCATAACAATACCACCCTGGACAAACTTATTGAAAGGGTAGAGGTACTGGCCGATAACACCCAGTTGGATATTAATGTATTTGCGCTTAACGGGCAGTTAATTTGCACTTCGCAACCGGGTGTTTTTAATAAGCAACTTTTACCACCTTATGCGAGCTATCCTGCTTTACAGCAAATCAAAAATCGAAAACTAAACCACTTGGTACGCAACGAAACCATAGATGCCTTACAGTTTAACAATGCCTATGTAGGGGTTAAATCATCAGAATCGGGGGCGGTGCTGGGCATGGTATCGGTTCCATTTTTTAGCGATAACTCTAGCTTGGAAGAAAACAAGCGGCAAGCTTTTACCACCATTTTAAATGTATTTATTATGGTGCTGTTTGCAACTATACTGCTCACTTATATTGCCGGCAACTGGCTTACCCGGCCTCTAAAAATAATTCGGGAAAAAATTCGGGGCACTACTTTTTCTGCTCCTACCGAGCCTATTCCATTGCAGTGGACCGATGAATTAGGAATGTTGGTAAAGGCATATAATCAAATGTTGGTTAAACTGGAAGCAAGTAAACAAGTCCTGGCTAAATCGGAGAAGGAAAAAGCCTGGCGTGAAGCAGCACAGCAGGTGGCACACGAAATTAAAAATCCGCTAACGCCCATGAAACTTACCTTGCAGCGCTTGTTCTCAAAAATTAAGCAGGGTAAACTGGTGGTAACCGATTTGGAACCATCGCTGCAAAGTATATTGCAGCAGGTAGAAACCTTAAACACCATTACCTCTTCGTTTAGCGAGTTTGCCAAAATGCCGACCCCAATGCTTAAAAAGGTAGAATTGAATCTGCTAATCCAACAAGCGGCCGATTTGTTTAAAAGTGAACCCTTGGTGCAAATTAAGTTACATTTATGCGCTCAAAAGGTATATAGCTTGGTGGATGAAGCGCTTTTTACACGGGTTCTTACCAACTTACTGCTCAATGCCAAGCAGTCGGTGCGTGCCGGGCAGGCCTACGTACAAGTAATGCTTACTTCTCAGGTGGTTGGTACTTCTATATTGGTGCATATAAAAGATGATGGGCAAGGGATTCATGAAGCCATAGCCGATAAAGTGTTTATTCCTAAATTTACAACCAAAGAACAAGGCTCAGGTATTGGATTAGCTATGGCTCGGCATAGCATCGAAAGTATGAAAGGCACCCTTTCTTTTGTTTCTACACCTGGTAATGGAGCCACTTTTACTATTAGTTTACCTGTTACAGAATAATGTATAAATGGGGATTAACTTGGATGTTACTACTGCAAGCTTTGCTAATTAAAGCACAGGAAAATACCCGTGTATGCACTTTTGTTAACCATTCTGACACCATTAAAACTCAATCCATTACCTTACAAGCATCCATAGCAGTTCATGTTCCTGATGGCACAAAATACCGAATAGATTCCCTGAACAAAAACCAATTTAGCATACATTTTGCAGCACCTTTAAAAGATAGTGTAAAAGTATGTTACAGCCACTTGCCGGTTGCCTTTAGCAAGGTGTACCAAATGGATGCTACCCGATTTTATGACTCAATGGCTTTGTTTATGCCTCCTAAAGATGTTGCAGATACCTATGCCGGTACCAGACAACAGCTTTTTGATATGGGCGAACTCAATAGAAGTGGCCAAATTAGCCGGGGTTTTGCTGCTGGTAATACGCAAAATTTATCGGTAAACTCTACCCTTAACCTTAGCCTGGAAGGTAAACTGTCCGATGATTTAAACATACGGGCTTCCATTACCGACCAGGATCTACCATTTCAACCCGAAGGAAATACCCAACAACTGCAAGATTTTGACAAAGTGTATGTGCAATTGTACAACAATAAGTTTTCGGTAGCCGGTGGCGATGTTGTACTTACTAATGGTACTACCCGGTTTTTAAAGTACCGTAAAAACGTATTGGGTGGGTTGGTGCAATACCAGCGTAAAAAAAGTACAACAAGTTTGGGGGCTTCTTCTGCCAAAGGGCAGTTTACATCAGTGGCGGTTCCGGTTCAGGAAGGTGTGTACGGGCCTTATAAAATTACACCACCCACCGGCTTAAGCTATGTAATTATTATTGCAGCCTCCGAAAAAGTGTACCTCGATGGAAAATTGCTGGTACGTGGTTTTGAACAAGACTATACCATTGATTATAACCAGGCCGAAATTGAATTTACCACCAATGTGTTGCTAACAAAATACTCGCGAATTAGGGTAGATTATGAGTATGCTGTTCAAAATTATGCCCGTTCCATTACCACGGCCAGCCATACGCAAACTGTTGGTAACTTTACCATTGGTATAGATTATTACAGCGAAAAGGACAATAAGAACAAGCCGTTGTTTCGTTCGTTAACCGATAACGAAAAGCAAATTTTGGCCGCTGCGGGCGATAGCTTACGGCAGGCTATTATACCTGGCGAAAAACAAGTGCCTTTTGAAGAAAGTAAAATATTATATATTAAAAAAGACACCACAGTTAATGGCAAAACCGAAATTGTTTTTGTACACACCACACAAGCGGCACCACAGGTATATAGCGTACAATTTACAAAGCTGCCAGCGAAAACCGGCAGCTATCAAATTAAAGAATACCTGGCAGCAGGCAGAGTTTATGAATGGGTAGGCCAGGGGTTGGGCGATTATGTACCTTATATTTTGCTGGCGGCTCCTACTCAAAAACAAAT
>JALWRJ010000043.1:7914-9113 GCA_026994125.1 Cyclobacteriaceae bacterium
GGCAAGTACACCCGGGTTTACATGGAATCGGCCTTTTCGCAACAAGATAAAAACCTGTTTTCGGAGTTACATAACCAAGATAACAACGGGCAGGCTTTTGCCTTAGGAGTAAACCTGAAAGATAAACCATTAGGGGCATCAGATTATACCTTATCAACCGGTATCGAAACGGCCTATTTAAGTAAAAATTTTAGCATAATAGACCGGTTTCGGAATGTGGAGTACGATCGTAATTGGGGTATCCTGGTACCTGGTAACCAATTAGGTAACCAGGATATTACCCTGGGAGCTCACCTTAAATTGGCTAAAAATGCACTTAATTTTATAAACTACAGTATAAATTATAGAGCTAAAAAAGCAACAATTAACGGCTTGCAACATAGCTTAAGCCTGGCCAAAGGGCTGGGTAAGGTGCAGTTGCTGGCCGATGCATTTCGTATGGACGGTAAAACCCCACAAACCAATACCACTTGGAAACGCTTTAAGGGCGAAGCCTACCTAACCGGAAAATGGCAACCCGGCTATCGCTTTTTAACCGAGCGGCATCGGGTAACCGCCCTGGGGTCAGATTCTATTGTAGCTTCACAAAATTTTTACGATGAGCACCAGGTTTTTGTTCGTGCCTTACTATCCCACCAAAACAGTTTAGAAGTGCTTTATTCAAAAAGGTTTGATAAGCTGCCTGTACAGGGCGAACTACAGCAAGGTACCGATGCCGAAACGGTAACCACCAAAGTGAATACTCGAATAGGTGCAAACCATAGCTTAAAAATGGCAGTTAATTACCGGCTCTTGGTAAACAATGCAAAACCAGCGCCTGTTTCGGAACGAATTTCGGGAAGGGTAGATTGGAATGGTGTTATTATTCCGGGAGCTATCAGAAGCGAACTAACCTATTCGCTGGCCAATGCCCGGGTACCTAAACGAGAATACGTTTTTGTTGAAGTACCCACAGGTGAAGGTACCCACACCTGGCGCGATGAAAACGGAGATGGCATAAAGGACTTAGACGAGTTTTATGAGGCTTTTAATTACGATGAAAAGCAATATATTAAACTTTATGTTCCTTCCAATAATTTTATTGATGCCTTTAATAACAGGCTAAATTACAGGCTTATACTGGGTTTTCCTATGCGATGGGCTAACGAACGGGGTTTCAAAAAACTATTGGGTGGCTTATCTAACACTACTTCGTGGAC
>JALWRJ010000044.1 GCA_026994125.1 Cyclobacteriaceae bacterium
GTGTGTTCCTCCACAAAGTTCTACCGAAAAAGATTTATCGAAGGTAATTACCCGTACTTCTTCGCCATATTTTTCGCCAAATAAGGCCATGGCACCCATTTCTTTCGCTTTGGCTATAGGCACATTGCGTTGTTCATTAAGTGGTATGTTTTTCCGTATTTGGGTATTTACTATTTTTTCTACTTCGCGTAGTTCGGCAGGGGTTAGTTTAGCAAAATGCGAAAAATCGAATCGCAGTTGCTTCTCGTTTACCAACGAACCACGCTGTTCTACATGGTTGCCCAATACCTGGCGCAGGGCAGCATGCATCAGGTGGGTGGCCGAGTGGTTATTAACTGTAAGTAAGCGTTTTTGTTCATCTACTTTGGCTTCCCATTGGGCGGATACGTTTTGGGGTAATTTATCTACAAAATGAATAATCAGGTCGTTTTCTTTTTGGGTATCCAGCACATTTATAGTTTCATTTTTACAGGTTAGCACCCCGGTATCGCCTACCTGGCCACCACTTTCGGCATAAAACGGGGTTTGGTCTAATACCAACTGTATATGCTCCTTTCCTTTTTGTTTAATGATGCGGTATCGTAAGATATGCGCCATGGCAGATAGTTGATCGTAGCCTACAAAACTGGTTTTTACAGCCGGGTGTACCTCAATCCAATCACCGGTTTCTTTTTCGGCATCGGCTTTCGAACGGTTTTTTTGCTCTTGCATAGCTGCTGCAAATCCTTTTTCATCTACACTTAGGCCGTGTTCGCGTGCAATAAGCGAGGTAAGGTCGAGCGGGAAACCAAACGTATCGTAGAGTTCAAAGGCCACCTTGCCATCCACTATCCGGGTGTTCGTTTTTTTTATTTCGGCCTGCAAGGCAGTTAATTTTTTAAGCCCCAGTTCAAGGGTACGCAAAAAACTTGTTTCTTCTTCGGTAATTACATTTGCAATAAACTCGGCTTGCTTTTCCAACTCAGGGAATACCTCTTTAAATTGTGTTCTAAGCACCGGCAGCAACTCAGCTAAAAAAGGTTGTTTAAAATCTAAAAATTGGAATCCGTACCTTACGGCTCTACGTAAAATGCGCCTGATTACATAGCCGGCTCCGTTGTTCGAAGGCAACTGCCCATCGGCAATAGCAAAGGCAATGGCTCGAATATGATCGACAATTACCCGTAAAGCTATATCGGTTTGTTCGTTACTGCCATAACTCACTCCGGCTTTTTGAGCAAGTTGGGTTATCATGGGCTGAAAAACATCGGTATCGTAGTTGCTTAGCTTACTTTGTATCGCCATTACCAGCCTTTCAAACCCCATGCCGGTATCTACATGTTTATCGGGCAGGTTTTCCAGGTTGCCATTGGCCATTCTGTTAAATTGAATAAACACCAAATTCCAAATTTCGATAACCTGCGGGTGGTCCTGGTTTACCAGTTCACGCCCGGGTTGCTTAGCTATTTCGTCCTCAGGGCGTAAATCGATATGTAGCTCTGAGCAAGGGCCGCAGGGGCCTGTTTCGCCCATTTCCCAGAAATTATCTTTTTTTGAACCACTCAAAATTCTATCCTCGGGTAAGTAGTGGCTCCACAAAGCTTTTGCTTCGAGGTCTGCCTCCATTTGCTCGGCTGTATCGCCACCAAAATACGAAGCATATAAGCGCTCTTTGGGTAAGCCATACACTTCGGTAAGCAACTCCCAGGCATAAGCTATGGCTTCTTTTTTAAAATAATCGCCAAACGACCAATTGCCTAACATTTCGAACATGGTGTGGTGGTAGGTATCTATTCCAACTTCTTCCAAATCGTTGTGTTTACCCGATACCCTCAGACATTTTTGGGTATCGGCCACACGTTTGGCTTCGGCTTTTTTATTACCCAAAAAATAATCTTTAAACTGGTTCATTCCTGCATTGGTAAACATCAGGGTAGGGTCGTCTTTAACTACCAATGGAGCCGAGGGAACAATTTTATGTCCTTTTTGCTCAAAAAATGATAAAAATTTGGTTCGAATTTCAGTTGCGTTCATCTTAAATCTTTTTCTTAAAAAAACACTCCGGTTTACCTAATATTCAAAGGGTTATGCAAAAATGTTTAATATATATTAACTTTGCGCTTTATTAGTTGGCAAAAATATTAGAACTCATAAAGTAAGCCTAATTAAATGGCAAGAATAAAATATATCTATAATACAGAAACATGCCAGTATGAGCGTGTTACTATTAGTGCTTGGGATGTAGCCCTTAATTTGTTGGGGTTTCTTACGGT
>JALWRJ010000045.1 GCA_026994125.1 Cyclobacteriaceae bacterium
GCATAGATGTAAGCCAGGAAATAAACAACCTAAAGGCTCAATTAAATTAATTTTTTTCTGTAAACCTGCCTACATATTTGGGCATACATAAGCGGTTAAAATAGCTCGATTTACCTTAGTTTTGATGCATGGCAGCTACCACCGGAAATCTTTTTGATACACCCGAACGAACCACCTATTTTATAGATGTAATTTTACCGGTTCCAGTACCAAAATTATTTACATACCGCGTACCTTTCGAACTCAATAAATTTATAACACCCGGCCAGCGCGTAGTAGTACCCTTTGGCCAGCGCAACGTGCTAACAGGGGTTATAAAACGTATCAGCCAAACACCTCCTACCGGGTACGAAGCCCGGCCAATGTTAGATATACTCGAAGAAACACCAGCCTTTAATTCAACCATGCTTAAATTTTTAGACTGGCTGGCTGCCTATTACATGGCCAATCCGGGTGATGTATTGCAAGTAGCACTACCGGCAGGCTTAAAAGTAAGCTCTGAATCGCTAGTGCAGCTAAACCCTCATTATACAACTACCAATACCCTTGCTATGGATGAGCAGTTGCTTATCGAATACTTACAAGAACATGAGTACATAGGTTACAACGAAATCCCAAAACTGCTAGGCAAAAAAAGTATAAGTAAGGTAATAAAATCGTTGCTTAACCGGCAGGCCATCCTGTTATTTGATAAAATTAAAGAACGATTTTCGCCTAAAAAGGTTACCTATGTGCGGTTGGCACCTGCACTTGTACAACAAGAAAGCAAATTACAAGAAACATTTGAGCAATTAGCAAAAAAAACCAAGCAACAAGATGTGCTGGTTACCTATTTAAAATGTGTTCCGGCATTAGAAAACCCTTCGCTTAACGAAAAAGGAATTAAAAAGGCCACCTTATTAGCCCAAGGCTGCTCAAAAAGTTCCATCGAAACCCTGGCTCGAAATAATGTACTGGAATTAGTAGAACGTATTGAATCGCGTTTTTACGAGCAGGAAACTGAACCAACCCCCCTCCTGTTATCAACACCACAACAAGAAGCCATACAAGAAATACTTATAGGTTTTGAAGCCAAACCGGTGGTGTATCTGCATGGTATTACCGGTAGTGGTAAAACCGAAATTTACACCGAATTAATACAGCAAGTGGTAGCGCAAGGCGAACAAGCCTTATTTTTAGTACCCGAGATTGCCCTTACTACCCAACTGGTAATGAGGTTAAAAAAAGTGCTGGGAAGTAAGTTGGGCGTGTACCACTCGCGCTACTCCGATAACGAACGGGTTGAAGTTTGGCAAGGCGTGCAACAAGGAAAATACAACGTGGTTATAGGAGTGCGCTCTTCCATTTTTTTACCCTTCGATAACCTGGGTATTATTATTATTGATGAAGAACACGAGCCGGGCTATAAACAAATAGACCCCAGCCCGCGTTACCACGCCCGCGATGCGGCTCTTATGCTTGGCCATTTACACCATGCCAAGGTACTTTTAGGTTCGGCAACACCAGCTGTAGAATCGTATTATAATGCACTCCAGGGCAAATACAAGCTGGTTAACTTACATAAGCGTTTTGGCGATGCGGTAATGCCTGCCATTGAAGTGGCCAATATTGCACGCGAGCAAAAAAAGAAAACCATGAAAGGTTTGCTTTCGAGCCAACTTTTTGAAGCCATTAACCAAACGCTGGCATCTAATAAGCAAATAATAATTTTTCAGAACAGGCGTGGCTATGCCCCCTTTGTAAGTTGCACCCTATGCGGATGGACCCCCCATTGCCATCATTGCGATGTAAGCCTTACTTACCACTTATTTAGCCATGAATTAAAGTGCCACTATTGTGGGCAAACGGCTCCATTACCAACCCAATGTAAAGAATGCCATGCTACCGAAATAAAAGCCATAAATTATGGAACCGAGCAGTTAGAGGAAAGCCTGCAAGTAGTGTTTCCGAACCACCGGGTAGCACGTATGGACCAGGACACTACACGTGGTAAGCACAGCTTCGAAAAGCTAATTGAAGATTTTAGCAATCACCAAATAGATATTTTAGTAGGCACCCAAATGGTGGCCAAAGGGTTAGATTTTAATAACGTACACCTGGTGGGCATTTTCGACTTTGACAGGATGCTTCATTTCCCGGATTTTAGGTCGGTGGAACGCACCTTTAGCCTGGTTACACAGGTAGCAGGACGAGCCGGCAGGCGAAGTAACCAAGGCCGGGTAATTATTCAAACCTACAACC
>JALWRJ010000046.1 GCA_026994125.1 Cyclobacteriaceae bacterium
CAGCGCTACCTGGTTGTTTTGGTTGGCCAGTAATAGCATATGTGCGATGCGGGGGTGGCAAGGCAGCTTTAGCATGGCTTTTCCATGGGCTGTAATTTTACCATTTTCAAGTGCTTGTAACTGGTGTAGCAGTTCAGTAGCTTGTTTTATACTGCCCATTGGAGGCGGTGTTAGCCAACTTAGTTGTTGTGCATCCAATACACCCCAAGCTGCCAAATCCAACACCAAACTGGCTAAATCGGCTACCAGTATTTCGGGTTGCAGGTGTTCATCCATGCGGCTATGCGTAGTTTTAGACCACATTCGGTAGCACACCCCGGGGCTCAGCCGTCCGGCTCTGCCGGCTCGCTGGTTGGCAGAATCCTTGCTTATTTGTATGGTTTCGAGCCGGGATAAACCTGAACGAGGATCAAAGGCTGAAATACGGCCAAAGCCGGAATCAACCACCACTGTAATGCCTTCAATGGTTAAGCTTGTTTCGGCAATAGAAGTAGCCAAAACCACTTTGCGTTTGCCTGCCGGATGAGGAAGCAAGGCTGCTTGCTGTTGCTTAAAAGGCAATGCACCATATAAAGGCAATATGGCGTGGTTGGGTAATTGCTTGTTTAATAGTTCCTTGGTGCGTAGTATTTCTCCCTGGCCTGGCAAAAACACCAGCACATCGCCTGTATGAGCACGTGCAGCTTTTTTAACAATATGAGCACATTGTGCGGGCAAGGCACCCATATCGGTGTCGCCTGAGTACTGAACAGTTACCGGGTGCAGCCTGCCTTTACTTGTTACCGCACGGCATTGCAGCAGTTGGGTAAGCCCGGGCAAATCGAGGGTAGCTGACATGATGAGAATCTTTAAATCGGGACGTAAAATTTGTTGCGCTTCGCGGCACAAGGCCAATGCCACATCGGCATACATACTGCGTTCATGGAATTCATCAAAAATTACCATGGCTACGCCTGTAAGCTCGTTATCGCTTTGCAACATGCGTGTGAGGATACCTTCGGTTACTACTTCGAGGCGCGTATGCTTACTTATTTTGGTTTCGAACCTTATCCTATACCCAATGGTTTGTCCGGGCTTTTCGTTTAAAAACCAGGCCATTCGGTGGGCAATACTTTTAGCTGCCAAACGCCTGGGTTCTAACATAATTATTTTTTTGCCTTGCATCCAGGGTTGGTCGAGCAAAGCCAATGGCAGCAGGGTGCTTTTACCGGCTCCGGCCGGAGCATTTACTACTAACGTATTGGTAATCAGAAATTCCTGTTGTACTTCTTCCAGTATTTCAGTTACTGGTAAGTCTATGCTAAAAGGTTGAAAAGCCACTGTTATTTCTTAAAGTTTACAATCAAAATTCAAAGCTACATAAAAACAATTCAGCCCTCATCAAACAACACCTCATTCAGCAGGTTTTGCAATTCGCGCAAGGTGGGGTTGTTTTGTTGTTGTTTGGCCAGTTTAATGCCCTGCTCCAGTAGCTCAATGGCTTTTTTCTGCTCTTGCTGCGCTATCCAATAGGCCGCAGCCTGGTAATAAGTAGGTAAATATGTCGGAAACCGGGTAAGCAACTCTTCCAGGTAGTATTCATATTTACCTAAATCAGTTGATTGGTATTCCATGGCCAGGGCATACCAGTTAAAAGGGTCGTTTGGTTCGTTTTCTATGAATTTTTGTAAAGCGTGTAGGCGGTTATTCATGGTTTAGAGTAAGTTAAACATTTAATTTTAATTGCTTTTAAAACTAGCATACAGCTTCCTGTGGTTAGCGTAACTATTTATTGCAAATGGTTTCGTTTTTGTTGGTACAAAAAAACTGTAAGATAACCTGGATTAAGCGCAAATTAACTAACTTCGCCCTACAAAAAAAGTTTAATTAATTAAGTAATCTATAAATGAAAATTCTGGTATGTATATCGCATGTACCTGATACCACGTCAAAAATTTCCTTTACCGATGGAGATACTAAATTTGACAGTACAGGTGTACAGTATATTATTGGTCCTTACGATGATTATGCACTGGCAAGAGCTGTTGAGCTAAAAGAAAGCAATGGTGCTACGGTTACCGTACTAAATGTAGGCGAGGCCGAAACAGAGCCTACCATACGCAAAGCGTTGGCTATTGGTGCCGATGATGCCATCCGGGTTAATGCAGCTCCCAGCGATGCCTTGTTTGTGGCCGAACAAATTGCTCATGTAGCTAAAGATGGAGGCTATGACATGATTTTAATGGGGCGTGAATCCATAG
>JALWRJ010000047.1 GCA_026994125.1 Cyclobacteriaceae bacterium
ACTTTATTGCGCGTGGCATTGGGCAACTTATCCATTAAAAATTTATCGATGCGCAGTAAGCTTTGGTTGGGGTCGGCTACAATCCGGTGGTGTTCGTAAAGCTCGCTCTCCTCGTATATTTGTGGTTTATCCATTGGAATACAGAAAAGGTTCCACCAAATTAATTCATCAGCGAACCTCCAATTACAAGGTACGCTTCACTTCGCGTACTTCGTAAGATTCCACCACATCGCCCACTTTAATATCGTTAAAGTTTTTAATGCTTAGGCCACATTCAAAGCCGCTTTTTACTTCTTGCACATCGTCTTTAAAGCGTTTTAATTGACCCATTTCGCCTTCATACACTACAATGCCGTCTCTAATAAGCCGTATGGGGTTATTTCGTTTTATATAGCCATCGGTAACCATACAACCTGCCACAGTACCTACTTTAGTAATTTTAAAGGTTTCGCGCACTTCTACATTACCTACAATTACTTCCTCGCTATCGGGGTCTAGCATGCCTTCCATGGCATCTTTAATATCGTTAATGGCATCGTAAATAATGGAGTACAGCCTAATTTCTACGGCTTCGGTTTCGGCAATTTTCTTAGCACCCGTAGAAGGCCTTACCTGGAAACCAATGATAATGGCATCGGAGGCGGTAGCCAACAGCACATCGGATTCGGATATTTGGCCTACTCCTTTATGGATAATATTTACCTGTACCTGCTCAGTTGAAAGTTTTTGTAACGAATCGGACAGGGCTTCGATAGAACCATCCACATCGCCTTTTAGAATAATGTTAAGCTCTTTAAAGCTGCCAATGGCCAAGCGCCTGCCTATTTCGTCCAGGGTAATATGTTTTTTGGTTCTAATGCTTTGTTCGCGTAAAATTTGCTCGCGCTTGTTGGCAATTTCGCGGGCCTCACGATCGCTATCCATTACATTAAATACATCACCGGCTTGCGGTGCGCCATCTAACCCAAGCATTTGCACGGGGGTAGCCGGGCCTGCCGATTTCATTTTTTCGCCCAGGTGATTAAACATGGCCTTTACTTTACCAAAATACGAACCGGCCAGCACTACATCACCAATTTTTAAAGTTCCTTCCTGCACCATAATGGTGGTTACATAACCACGGCCTTTATCTAATGCCGCTTCAATTACCGAACCTTTGGCATTTTTGTTTGGATTGGCTTTCAGCTCCAGGAGTTCGGCTTCCAGGAGCACTTTTTCAAGGAGTTCATCAATACCGGCTCCGGTTTTGGCCGAAATTTCCTGGTCCTGGTATTTACCACCCCAGCTTTCGACCAAAATATTCATTTGCGAAAGCTCTTCTCTAATTTTATCGGCATTGGCATTGGGCCTATCCATTTTGTTAATGGCAATAATAATAGGCACGCCAGCTACCTGGGCGTGGTTAATGGCTTCTTTGGTTTGGGGCATTACGCTGTCATCGGCTGCTACCACAATAATAGCCACATCGGTAATGCGGGTACCCCTGGCACGCATAGCGGTAAAGGCTTCGTGGCCGGGTGTATCTAAAAAGGCAATTCTGTGGCCATCATCGGTAGTTACATCGTAGGCACCAATGTGTTGGGTTATACCACCTGCTTCGCCCTCGGTAATACTCGATTTACGAATATAATCGAGCAAAGATGTTTTACCATGGTCCACATGACCCATAATGGTAACAATGGGTGCCCGGGGTTCCAATTCATCTTCGGAATCTTCCTGCTCTTCTACGGTAACTTCTTCTTCGGCCGAGGCAAATTCTACTTCAAAGTTAAATTCATCGGCAATTACGGTAATGGCTTCGGCATCCAGGCGCTGGTTAATGGAAACAAACATGCCCAACCCCATGCAGGTAGAAATTACATCGTTTACCGATACGTTCATCAGCGAAGCCAAATCGTTGGCCGAAATAAACTCTGTTACCTGCAAGGTTTGCGATGATTCGTACTCTTTCATCATTTGCTCCTCGCGGGCATCCTGCGCTGCTTCGCGTTTTTCTTTACGGTATTTAGCTCCCGAACCTTTTTTGCCTCCACCACTTAACCGGGCGAGAGTAGCCTTAATTTGCTCTTGTATTTCCTTTTCGGTAGGCTCCTCTTTAACAATACGCTTCTTTTTACCGCCTCGGTCTTTTTTAAAATCTTTACCCGAACCGGTTATGCGTTTACGCTTGCCCGAGCGTCCTTTGTTATCCGAAGAAGCCACCGGTTTGCTTTTTTTCTTTTCGGGTTCGGTAGGCAGTTCTATTTTATCGAGTACTTTTAAGCCACCCAGCTTGCTGCCCTTGGCTTTAATTACCTCGCTGGGTGCTTCGGGCGCTTCTTTAGGTTTTTCGCTGGCAGGCTTGGGAGCCTCTTCTTTTTTAGGAGACTCTTTTTCAGCTGCCGGTGCTTGTTTTGGCTTTTCTTTGGCAGGTGCTGCTTTGGGGGCTTCTTCTTTCGGCTTTTCCTCTTTTTTCTTTTTAGGAGATAAGTCTATTTTATCTACCACTTTAAGCCCTTTCAGTTTAGGCTTTTCATCGGGCTTGGGCTCCTCGCTAGCAGCCTTGGGTTTTTCTTCGGGCTCGGCTGGCTTAGGGGGTTCCAGGGTAGAAGCTGAAAGGTTTTTAATTAAAATTTTATCCTCTTCTTTAGGCTTATCTTTTTTAGGAGCGGGAGTTGCCTCGGGTGTAATAACAGTATTTTCCTGATGCTGAACACCAATCACAATGGATTCTGCCTCTTCTTTTTCGTGCAACGAATCGGCAAATTCTTTGGCTAAAATACTGTATTGCTCGCCCGTAATTTTTGCATTGGGGCTATTATCTACCTCCATTCCTTTAGAGGCAAGAAACTCCACAATGGTGTCTTTACCCACATTTAATTTACGAGCCACCTGGCTTAGCCGCTTTGTATTTTGTTCAGACATACTCAAATATCTTGTTTTTTTGGGTTTTTAAAAAATTGTACTACTCAAACTCTTGCCCAAGTATCTTAAATATTTCCTGAATGGTTTCGGTTTCGAGGTCGGTTCGTGAGGCCAATTCTTCGGCCGAAAGGCTAAGCACACTCTTGGCGGTATCTAGTCCTACACGTTTTAACTCGTCAATAATCCAATCATCAATTTCGTCTGCAAATTCATCTAAATCTACATCTTCGTCTTCAAACTCGCCTACTTCTCTAAACACATCTATCTCTAAACCAATAAGTTGGCTGGCAAGTTTTATATTTTGCCCTCCTTTACCAATGGCCAGCGAAACCTGGTCGGGTTTTAGATACACGGCCACGCGTTTATTTTCGTCATCTATTTTAAGCGATGATATTTTAGCGGGGCTTAAAGCACGAGCAATGTATAAATCCATATTATCGGTAAAATTAATTACGTCAATATTTTCGTTTTGCAATTCGCGCACAATGCTGTGAATGCGCGAGCCTTTCATACCCACACAGGCACCCACCGGGTCTATGCGGTCGTCATACGACTCTACGGCAACCTTGGCACGCTCACCAGGTTGGCGCACTACTTTTTTAATGGTAATCAGTCCATCGTACACTTCGGGTACTTCGTTTTCGAAGAGCCTTTCGAGGAACACCGGAGCCGTTCGCGAAAGTTTTACCTTGGGGTTTCCGTTTACCATATCAACGCCTTCGACCACGGCTCGTACAGTTTCGCCTTTTCTGAACCGGTCTTTCGGGATTTGTTCGCTTTTAGGGATGGACAACTCATTGCCTTCGTTATCGACCAAAAGCACTTCGCGCGAAAGCACCTGATATACTTCGGCCGAAATTATTTCGCCTACCAGGTCTTTATATTTTTCATAAATAATGTCTTTTTCGAGGTCTTTAACTCGTTGAATTAAGGTTTGCCTGGCCGTCATTACGGCTCTACGGCCAAAATCTTCAAGTTTAATTTCTTCGGCTACTTCTTCGCCAATTTCAAAATCTTCTTCAATTTTTCGAGCTTCGCTCAGGCTAATTTTATCATGGTCCCAAATGTCTTCAGAGTTATCATCTACAATTTCGCGAAATCTCCAAATTTCGAGGTCGCCCTTATCGGCATTGATAATGATATCGAAGTTATCGTCAAATTCGTATTTTTTACGAATCATGGTTTTAAACACATCTTCCAAAATCCTAATCATAGTAGGCCTGTCGATGTTTTTTTGCATGGCAAAATCTGCAAATGATTCAATTAAGTTTCCGCTGTCCATTTTCTTAGATTATTTAAAAGAAATCAGTACAAATGATTTTTCTATTTCGTTAAAGGATATTTCTATTGTTTGTTGTTCTATTTTTTTCCCTTTGGTTACTTCTTTGTTTAGGGTGATAGCCTTAGGTGTTACCTCAAGCAATTGCCCGGATACCTGTTGCCCATTGGTAAGGGTTACTTTTAACCGCTTACCTACCCGACCCTGGTATTGCCGAAGCATCGACAAAGGGTGGTCGATGCCCGGAGAGGAAACCTCTAAGGTATAGGCCTGGGTCATGACTTCGTTTTCTTCGAGGTGGTGCCCCAGTTGGCGGCTTATGGTAGCACAGGTATCTATGTTAATGCCCTTATCGCCATCTACCAGGACTAAAATTTTTTTTCGAGACTCTGAGCCTTTAATTACCACATCTACCAAATAATAGGTATCATTGGGCAGGTATTGATTGGCCAGTTGGGCGATATGTTCTTTTAGTTCCAAAGCAGATAATAAAAGAGGGGACTTGCTGTCCCCTCTTTTGGTTTCCTTAATTTTTCGATGCAAAAATAATAGATGTATATCTTAAATCAAACTTTTTGGGCCGCTAATGGCTTAAAGTTGCTCACGAATTAGTTTATCAATGGTAAACCCTTTGGCTTCGGCCTTAAAGTTAAGCACCAGGCGGTGGCGCAAGGTAGGTACGGCAATGGCCTGTACATCTTCGATATCGGGTGAGTATTTTCCTTTTAGCAGGGCATGGCATTTAGCTGCTAAAATAAGGGTTTGCGAGCCTCTGGGGCCGGCACCCCACTCGATGTACTCGTTGGTTAGCTCGGTAGCCACAGGCGTATTAGGCCTAAGTTTATGCACCAGTTGTACGGCATAGTTTACCACATTTTCGGTAACCGGTACTTTACGTACCAAATGCTGAAAAGCTATAATATCTTCTTTAGAAAGCACTTGAGTAAGGGTAGCTTCGTCATTAGAGGTGGTTAAGTTTACGATGGTTTTCTCTTCCTCTAAACTGGGGTAATCCAGGTAAATATTAAACATAAAGCGGTCGAGCTGTGCTTCGGGTAGCGGGTAGGTGCCTTCCTGTTCAATGGGGTTTTGCGTGGCCAATACAAAAAAGGGTAAATCCAGGGCGTAATGTTTACCGGCTATGGTTACACCTTTTTCCTGCATGGCTTCGAGCAAGGCTGCTTGTGTTTTAGGCGGGGTACGGTTTATTTCATCGGCCAGTACAATATTGGCAAAAACCGGCCCTTTGTTAAAAGTAAAATGGCGTTCTTTGTCCAGCATTTCGGAACCCAAAATATCGGAGGGCATTAAATCGGGGGTAAACTGAATTCGGTTAAAGTTGAGGTCGAGTACCCGAGCCAGGGTTTGAATAAGCAGGGTTTTGGCGAGGCCGGGTACCCCAATGAGCAAGGCATGGCCCTGGCTAAAAATAGCAATTAAAAGTTGGTCGATGGTATCGGATTGCCCCACAATTTTTTTACCGATTTCGGTTTTTAATTGGGCATAGGCCTCATGTAGTTTGTCGGCTAGGGCTACTTCGTTTGGGTTGCTCATAAGCTGTTATTTACCAATAATATTACAATGCTTAAATTTATCGTCAATGTAAATATAAACTCTATCAGCGGAATCGAACACCCATTGCTGCTCTGCTTTACTCTTTTTTTCGTTAAGTGCGGCCTGCTGAATTTTTTGCCAGTCGTGCGTTAGGTCGGCCTGGTGAGGCGGAAACCTGTCTTTGTAATACACAATACGAACGGCTTCTTTGCCATCGGGCATTCTAAAACTCATAGGCTTAGAAATATTGCCCACCTGCATGGTATCGAGCATAAAAAACACGGTAGGTTCTAACTGGTCAACTGAAATGCGTTTAGCGCCTGAGTTATCTAAAAAGAAGCCTCCGCTGGGTGCAGATAGTTTATCATCGGAAAAATCTTTGGCAGCTTTTTCAAACGAAATTTTTTCATCGAGTACCATGTTTCGGATGCTGTCAAGCTCGTGAACGGCCTGGTCAATGTCTAAATCGGAAGACGAAGGAATGATAAGTATGTGCCTGGATCGGAACTCGTTGCCTCTTCGTTCGAGCAATTGGATGATGTGAAACCCAAAATCGGTTTCAACGGGGTCGGAAATTTGGCCTACGTCCATTTGGAAACATGCGGCTTCGTACTCGGGCGCCAGCTCGCCCCGTTTGTACCAGCCGGGCAGTTCGCCCCCTGTTTTGGCCGAACCGGGATCCATAGAGTATTTTTTTGCCAGTACCCCAAAGTCAGCTCCGGCTTCAATTTGGCGTTTAATATCGAACAGCTTAGCTTCTACCTTTTGCTTTTGTTCTTTTCCTATTTTAGCAATTTTTACAATTTGCGACACCTCCACTTCTTCGGAAAAATAGGGGAGGCTGTCTTTAGGAATTTTAGCAAAGAACTTTTTTACTTCTTTGGGTGTAATGGTTACATCGGCCGAAATCTGCTCTTTCATTCGTTGGGCCACCAATTGGTCTTTCATATCATCACGCATTTCGTCACGAATATCGGCTAAGGATTTGCCATAGTATTCTTCCAGGGCATCGGCCGAGCCACCGGACTGCGCAATAAAATACTGCATTCTGCGCTCAAGTTGCATTTCAACTTCTACGTCCGAAACTTCTACCGAATCTACCTCGGCAATGGCCAACAACATTTTGGAGGTTATTAATGTTTGCAAAATTTGGCATCGTGGGTTAGGGCCGCCAATGGCTCCGCGGGAGGCCATATCGAGGTACATATATTCTATATCGGAAAGTAGGATGATGTTGTCATCTACCTTAGCCACAATTTCGTCAACCACTTTGGGCGTGGGGCTTTGTGCTTTGGCACCAGCCATTAAGGCTGTTACCAATAAAACACTACTTATATATTTCAAATGATTTTTGCTTTTTTGCCTCATTATATACTTCTTTCTCTAAATTTTCTGCCAGTGCAATTTTACGTTTGTTAATAATAATATCTGCAATTTGGTCATTCACCACCTCCAAGGGTGCAATATCATCGGTTTTTTTGTAGGCGACAATGCGTAAAAAATATTTGTATGCTTCGTCTTCGGTTTCGGCATATTTCCTGTTTCGTAAAAACTGCACGGTGTTTGGCGTTTCTGCAAAAGGCGAACCTTTAACCAGGTCTTCATAATTTATCCATACCGAATCTACCAGGGTATAATTAGTGGCATTGGTAAAACAATATGCTTCTAATTTTTTAAAGTCTTTTTCTTTAGACGACAACACCCAGTATTTAACCTTGCTGAGGTTGGGAGCAGATTTTGGCAGCTTAATAAACTTACCTCGAATAATATTTTGCTTTAGCGGAAAGTTATCTTGATGTTGGTTGTAATACTCCTCAATTTCCTGGGCACTCACTTGCTTATTTAAGTGCTGGCTTATATAATAAGTTTGGTATTGATAGGCTATTAAACTATACCGGTAATTGAGAATTTTCCGTTCAATGTCGGCTTCATCAAAATCAATTTTAGATTTAGCTTCATCTATTAACAACTGCTTTCGTACCCAGTTATTAATATACCTGTTAATACGAGCAATACTGTCTTCGGCTCGGGTTCCTTCGGCCACCATGCCCACGAGGTCGGATTTATATAGGTACGTGTTGTGCACTCGTGCTACGGGTTTTTCCTCCTGTTGCTCCAATTCTTTTTCGCTTTTAACCTGTAGCAAATCGCAACCTGCCCAAACCGGCAAAAGCAATACAAGCAGTATGTTAATGGGTTGCTTTAAAATGTGCATATACGTTGTTTAGTTGCTTTTTATTAATTTTTACAGGATATCTTTTCCGTAGTTCATTTATCCATTTAGTATCTAAAAATGTTTGGTAGTCGGTAACTACCCTGCCTTTAATAGTGGGCAATAGAGCAGGTGTTCGGGTTTTTACTACCCAAGCCAGGTGCCACTTACCTGCCCGGTTTACCGGTTGTGCCCGGGAGGTTAAGGTTTGCCCCACCACGGGCTTCCAAAGGCTATCTTTTTCAGAAACAAGTTGCAAAGGTAATGTACTGCGGGGGTTTTCTTTTAAAAGTTCAGCAATAAGCTGATATTGGCCGGTATCCTGGGCTTGCCAAACGCTTTTTAAGCTATCCAACACCTCTTTTTGTGTTGCAGCCAACACTATGGTATCGGTATGCCATTGGTAATAGTTGGCTATGTTGGCGGTATAAAACTGTTGTAGCCCCAGGCTATCTTGCATTGCTTTGTTCCATACGGAGTCCTCCATAATGCTAAACAGTAAAATACCATCGTAGTATTCGTTTAGTAAAAAGGCGTAATCGGGGTGTTTTGCAGGTAGTTGAGCTGTGGCGTAGGCTAGTAAAACGGAATCCTGATAGGCTTGCATGAGTTGTTGAAGCAGGGTTTTAGGATGGCTGCCGGATGGCACTTGTTTACCTTGAATTGATCCTAAAAACTGACCCGAGGTATAGGAAGCCGATGTAAGCATAAACAGGGTATCGGTGCCGGCCAAGCGTGTGCTATCAAAAACCCATTTATTTTTGATAATGGCCGAAGCCGGAATTTGAGCAATTTTTGCCGCAGTTGTTGGGTTAAGCTTCCAATGGTATTCCTTTTTAAGGGCAGCCATCATTTCGGCCTTAGGTACCAAAGAACGGCTATCGGATTTAATTTTACGTTGGAGGTAAGTTTTTTGTTCATCGAAGCTTTTTACAGGTATTTTGCCCACCAGTTTAATTATATGCCATCCATACGGGGTTTGTACAGGTTTTGACATATCGCCCGGTTGCCGGAGGGCATAAGCAGCTTGCTCAAACTCGGGCACAATTTGCCCCCGGCCAAAGGGAGGCAACTCACCATTTTGCG
>JALWRJ010000048.1 GCA_026994125.1 Cyclobacteriaceae bacterium
CTGTCGTATAAGGGTATTGAGTTGCTGTATCGGGTTAATTCTTCGTAATCGATGGCATCGGCATTTCGTTCGTGTTCGGCCAGGTAGGCTCGTAAGGCGTCATCTACCGGATATAAAAGTTTCTTTTTGGTTATCAGTGCCATGTAGTCAAAAATACACTAAACAAAGCTAAGCAAACGCGGAGTAGTTATTTTAATTCCGGTTTTACCGAAAAATGTACCGGTTTTACCGAAAATGGTTAGCCCGAACGCCCGGAGTGTACTACGTTTGTTGCACATCAAAAATTTAAGATAATGACAAAACAACAATCAAAAAACTACACGCTGGGCATATTGCTTATTGTTTTTGGCGTAGCTTTCCTGGCGCGCAACCTCGATTTTATTCCTCGCGAAGTGCTTCACTATGTTTTTAACTGGTATAGCTGGCTTATAGGTATTGGCCTTATTATTTTGGTTAAACACCCCGGCAGGGTGGCCGGTTTTGTATTGGTGGGTGTTGGCAGCCTGTTTTTATTGCAAGATTTAGCCATTATTCCTTACCTGGAAATGCGCACTATATGGCCCGTCTTTTTAATTGGAGCCGGTATTTATTATTTGGTACGTAGAGATAAAGCATTTATTCCTACAGCCGAAAAGCCTGATGGAAGTATGGATTTTATTGATGATACCAATGTGTTTGGTGGGGGCGATGTGCTAATCGAATCGCAAAATTTTAGAGGCGGTAAGGTGTCTTCGATATTTGGCGGAGGCAATTACAACCTAACAAAAGCCAAACTGGCTCCGGGCAATAAAAATGTAATTGATGTGTTTGCCATGTTCGGTGGCAGTACGTTTATTGTGCCGCCCGATTGGAATGTAAGGGTAGAGGTTACACCCATATTTGGTGGTTTTACCGATAAGCGCTCGCCTTTTTCGCAAGACGAAGCAGCTAAAAATCCGGACAAAGAGCTGTTTATTACCGGGTTTGTGATGTTTGGTGGCGGTGAAGTAAAAAATTAACTCAAAGTATATCTCCATACCAAAGGCTGTTTCAAGGGTTGCTTTCTGTACCTTTGAACAGCCTTATTACCTACAAATATTATTCTTGCAAAACCCCATTACCCATACCAAAAATTCAATAGCCTATTATTTGGGGGGGTGGCTGCTTGTTGCTTTATTGCAATGGCTGCTAACGCTATTTTTAACGGAAGTGCCTTGGGCCTTGGCCCTGGTAGATGCCCTTTTGTTTAATATTTTGTTCGCCTTATTTTTTATAGCTACCTGGCCCTTAGTAGTGTATTCAGGGTTAGAAAAATCTAATTTACTAAATTCCCTGGTAAGCCATTTGGTAGGAGGGGGCATATTAATAGCCGGAGCTACCCTGGCAGGGTGGCAACTGGCTCAATGGTTACTGGGCAGCTATGTGGAGTACCGCTTGTTTTTAGCACAATCATTGCCGTGGCGTGTGGTGGCCGGAGTAATTTTTTACCTGCTTATGGTGCTAAACCTCTATGTGTGGGTTTATAATGCTTCGTTTAAGCAACGTAAAGTAGAAGAAGCAGAGTTAAAACGATTATTGAAAGAGGCTGAATTAGAGCGCTTAAAATCGCAACTTAATCCTCATTTTATTTTTAATAGCTTAAATTCTGTGAGTTCACTTACGGTAACTAACCCGGCTAAAGCACAAGATATGATATTGGCACTCTCGGCCTTTCTGCGCCACGCCCTGGAAGCCACCTCCAATCAGCTGATACCATTGCAGCAAGAACTAACAGCCATAGAGCAGTTTATTAAAATTGAAAAAGTGCGTTTTGGTGAGCGTTTACAGGTAACTATGCATATCCCCGAAGCCTGCCAAAGCTTGCTGTTACCTGCCATGATAGTACAGCCTTTGGTAGAAAATGCCATTAAGTTTGGCGTACACGAAAGTTTTGGCAAGGGAAGCATTACTTTGGAAGCAAATTGCCATTCAAATAGCCTTCAAATTACAGTAAAAAACAGCTTTGATACAGATACATCTAATAGGGTTACCACAGGTATTGGGCTTACCAATGTACGCGAAAGATTGCAAATTTTATATGGCAGTTTGGGCAGCTTACACACTAAAATTGAAAATAATATGTACCTTGCAATGCTAACAATTCCTCAACTATAAAATGGTGGCATTAGTGGTAGATGATGAGGCTCCGGCCAGGGAATTAATGGTTCATTACCTGGAGCAGGTCGAACAGATTACAAGCATTTTGGAAGCTGAAAATGG
>JALWRJ010000049.1 GCA_026994125.1 Cyclobacteriaceae bacterium
TCTTCGTAGTATTTAAGCTCATACGCGATAAATCCGGCATAGTATGCACTTAGCAGTTGATACTTCCCTTTCGTATCCTTTAGTTTATCAAAATAAGGCTTGGCTTCTTTAAATTTTCGTAACGCAAAATAACTATAGCCCAGTTTATAATTCCGCTCTTGCTTCTGGAGCCTGGTAAGAACCGCCATGTTTACTTCTTCAAAATGAGGAATGGCCTTTTTAAAGTCTTTATCCCTAAAAAAGTAATTACCCAACTCAAAATGTGCCAATAAAGCCTTTTGTGAAGCAGGGTATTTTTTAATAAATTCAGTAAGCAGGGTTTCGCCATCTAAATGGTACAAACTTAACGCACATAGGGCTAAATTATACTCGGCCTGTTCGGTGTATCGGCTGTCTGTGGTGTTTAAATAGCGCTCAAAATACTGCCTGGCAGCTCCATACTGCGATTTAGCCATCATATCTACTCCTTCGCTAAACAGCTCTTGGGGTAAAAGTTGCTGAAGCGTAGCTTGCCCCCAACTTAGTTGCCCAACCAACAACAATCCTAAAAATAACAGGTTACGCATGCTTATAAATTTTATATACCAATGCTGCATTAATGTAATAACTCAAAAACCAACTGTATTAGTATTTCTGCTTCTTTTACCGGGGCAGATTCTACGCCCTTTACTGTTAAGTCGGCTCGTTGTAAAACAGCCATATTTTGCAACACTTTGCCCAATGGGTAGTTTTGGGCTGCTTTTACATACTCTTTTACCACAAAGGGTGCTACTTTTAAGTGCCTGGCCAGCCCGGCCTGCGATTTATCGGGTGCGGCATGTGTTTTTAAAATTTTAGCAAACATTCCATATAAAAAAGCAATGGTTGGAATAGGGTGATGTTCTTTAGGGTTAGCCCCATAATATTTCATAATTTGGTTTGCTTTTAAAGGGTTGCGGGTTGCAATGGCATTTTGCAATTCAAACACATTATAATCTTTATTAATACCTACATAGGTATGCACGGCCTGGTCGTCAATAACAGCCCCTTTAGGCAAGTTAATGCGCAGTTTATCTATTTCGTTGGTAAGTTTTTCAAGGTTATTGCCAATATGGTCGGCTAATAACTGTATTGCCTTTTCAGTAGCAGTAAGCCCTATAGTTTGTAGGTAATCGTTTATCCAGGCAGGCAATTTGTAGTCTCGAATAACCTCGGTAGTTAACAAAACAGCATGTTTTTTAAGCGCTTTAGCCAGCTTAGTAGTACCATTTAGTTTTCCATATTTATGGCAAAACACCAGTAAGGTAGTAGGTACCGGAATCTGGCAATAGGCTTCGAGCATATCGCGCCCTGCTTCGTTTTTAAAATCGGCTAGTGCCTGGGCTTCTTTAACAATAACTACCTGCCGCTCGGCCATCATTGGAAACCGCCTGGCATTGGCCAGCACTTGTTCCATAGAGCTGTCCTTACCGTACATAATTGTTAAGTTAAAGCCTTTTTCAGCTTCATTTAACACGTTTTCTTCAATGTAAGCAGCTACCTGATCTATGTAAAAAGGCTCTTCGCCTTGCAAAAAATAGAGGGGCTTGTACTCTTTTTTTTGAAGTGAACTTAACAATTCGTTTGCTAACATACCCTGTAACTAATTTAACGGCAAGTATAAGTAATATTAACCAAGAAACCGGCCTATTATAAAAGCATTTCTTGGCATATAAAATCCGGAACATACATTGGTAAAGCCTGGCTGCTCCCCGGCCAAGTGTTTGCTAAATTTACAATTCTTGAGCAATGAAATTTAATTTTATGCGTAACGGATTATGAAATTTAGTATATTGTGCCCAAATTTATAGTTGAAAACAATTTAACAAACCGATAGCATTTAAATTTCATCCAAAAACATCTCAGAACACATGAAATTAACATCTCTAATTTTCCTACTTACTACACTGGCTTTCAGTGGGTTTTCGCAAGATGGATCAGATATTTATTTATTCCATTTTAGGCTGGACGATGAAAATTTTTACATTAGTAATGCCAATAACATTACCAATACACCCGGCTACGACAACCAACCTTTTTTTACACCAGACGGTAAAAATTTGCTTTATACTTCGAGTGACGGATTTGACCAAACCGATATTTTTAAATACAGTTTGGTAGCCCGCAGCGAGCGTAGGTTAACTTTTACTCCCGAAAGCGAGTACAGCCCCACCCTTACCCCGGATGGGCAATTTATTTCGTGTATTATTTTATCGAAA
>JALWRJ010000050.1 GCA_026994125.1 Cyclobacteriaceae bacterium
CCTCCTGAGCCGTAATCAGGTACACCCTGCCTGCCGCAGGCACGGTATTCAGTTATGCTACGAGGCCAGTACAATAAATTAGCCCTCACGTTTGGAGCTGCACATGTAAGTTCTACCTGTTCACCGAAGCAATGTTAGTTGCGTAGGTGAACGAGGCCAGTAATAATAATATCGTTTTAACGTTATCTAAAACGGACTGCAAATGTAGTATTTTTTTTAAAAGCACTATATTTGCGAGCGAAAATTTAAGGGGAAAGGCATAAAAAAACCTGCCTTCAAACTATACCGAACACAAATCGAATGAAATACCTGTTGTTGATTGCCTCTATTTTATGTGTAAGCCTCTTTGCTTTTGCGCAAGATGCTAATACCTCAAAAAATACCAGCGATGCTAAGTCCTACCGCTACACGCCCAGCCCCGATTTTCCGGGAGCGCTGGTTATAGATTATGGTATCAATTTTTTTGATAAATATAGCCCGGTAATGAAAACCGATGAGTGGAAATCGCCTACTTTAAATGTGTATTATATGTATGCTTTTAGAATGGGTAGCTCACGTTTTTCATTTAATATTGGTGCCGGAGTAGGCAACGAAAAATATACGTTTGAAGCCCCCATTACCTTTACCGATTCGCTACAAATTACGCTGGTAGATTCATTAAAAAATGTGCCCTTTTTTACAAATGCAAGTGGCTATAAAAAAAGCCAAATGGTGATTAATTATTTCGATATTCCGTTAGAGTTTAGGGTGCATTCGCGTAAAAACGACCATAAAAGAGCTTTTTATTTGGCTGTGGGAGGTAAATTAGGTTTTAGGTTTGCCGGCAAAACCAAGGTGGTGTACTCAGAGTTTGGCAATAAAAAGAAGTTTAAAGACCTGTACCACTACAATGTAAATGCCGTGCGATATGGCGCCATAGCACGTATTGGGTACGGCCCCATTAACTTTTGGGGGTATATGGGGCTAAACAACTTTTTTACCGGCAATAAAACCAAGGGCATACGCAACCCCACTACCTTTTCATTCGGGCTATCGCTTTCTACTTTTTAGAAATCGTTTTTGCTTCTAATTGTTCGATTTTGCTAAGTATAGTGTTGAAAAATTTAACCCGCTCTTTTTGAGAAACTGCATTTTTTGAAACCAAAATATTTAGGGCTTGCTTAAAAACATCTTATCCCTTTACCATCAGTCTGTTAACTTTAAATTTAGGGAATAAAATGCAAACTTTTTAAAATAAACCTCCAAATACCCTTGCACCTAAAAATTTAGGAAAATTGCTTTTCTAAAATTTTTGACTAGCCCTAAGCACTATATAGAGGCTAAAAGATAAAGATTGGATAAAAGAGTACTGCTTAATCTCATTTGTTAAAAAAGATAACTGCAAACACCATCAACCTTTACCCAAAACAGAAGTGGTATAATACATTTAAATGTTTTTGATTGGCTGCTGAACTAATTTTTAAACCGGTAGGCTACTTGCCTGTAAACTCCGCCTTTCGCTTTTCTAAAAATGCATTTACGCCTTCGGTATAGTCATCGGTGTTGCCAGCAATTTCCTGACAGTACTTTTCGTATTCCAGCATTTCTTTTAGGGTAGCATGGCCCGATTTGTTCAGCATCTTTTTCATCAGCCCAATGGCTTTGGTGGGGGCTTGCTTGTAGTAGTTGGTGTAGTGTGCTATAGCAGCATCCAATTCTGTTGCAGGTACTGCTTTATTGGCAATGCCTAACGCAACGGCCTCTTTGCCATATACCCTACTGCCCATGGTGCTCAGTTCAAAAGCCTTGGCCGAGCCCACTAGGCGAGGCAAAAAATACGATGACCCGGAGTCCAGCACCAAGCCAATATTTACAAATACTTCTACCAAAAAGGTTTCTTCGCTCATCACCAATATATCGGCTGCTAAGGCCAATGAACAACCCGCTCCGGCCGCCACTCCGTTTACTTTGGCAATAATAGGTTTGGGCATGGCACGCATTAAACTAATAATGGGGTTGTAGCGCTTTTCTAACGATTCCGTAAACGAGCGTTTCTTTCCGCCAATAGCTGCCTTTAAATCCTGACCCGAGCAAAAAGCCTTGCCGGCTCCAGTAAGCACCACTACGCGTGTTTCATCGTCTTTTGTAGCTTTTTTTAACGCATCTTGCAGTTCGTAAGTAATTTCATCGTTTAGGGCGTTATATACATCGGGGCGGTTTAAGGCTATGGTAGTTACCCCTTTGCTGTTTTGG
>JALWRJ010000051.1:0-6569 GCA_026994125.1 Cyclobacteriaceae bacterium
ATCTTTTATAGGAGATTTGCTAAAAGATCATCAGATGTCTTGTCAAGACAAGCAGTATAAATTAGTAAGTGTAACCAATGTCTGCTCATAAAGTCATAATGGCTGGTAAATAAAAATTAATTTCAATTTTCTCTTGGTTACCCCCCTGGGAGCCGTAGTAGCTTTGTTTTTATAAATTTTCATCTAAAAAATAGATCCATGAAACGACAAATAGAAATATTTACAGCAGGCTGTCCGGTGTGCGAACCCGTGGTAGCTATGGTGCAAGACATGGCCTGCCAAAGCTGCGACATCACCATTTTTAATTTGGCAGAAGCATTTGATAATGCGCAAGTAAAGGCAAAACTTACAAAGTATGGTGTGCACCGGATTCCTGCCGTGGCGGTGGACGGGGTTTTACTAGGCTGCTGCACCAATAATTCCGTAAGCCGGGAGGAACTACTCAAAGCCGGGGTGGGGCAACCCATTAACTAATATGCGTAACTTAACCAGAAGTGCTTCACTTAGTGCAGCATTAATTGCGGCCATATTACCTCTCTTTTGCTGCTGGGGGCCAACACTGCTGGCCGGGGTGGCCTTGCTTAGTGGGGTGGCCACCAACATGGCCTGGCTTCACCCGTACGAACCGTGGTTATATGGGGTGTCGTTTATCTCTTTGGGCTATAGCCACTATGCGGCATTAAATAGCCAAAATGTTGCGGAGGGTTGCAATAGTTGCGCTATAGCTACTGAAAAGCAACTACGAAAAGAGAAACTGAAAAAAGTAGTGTTATGGGGGGCTACTATGTTAGTGATGTCTTTATTTATACTCAATATATTTCCTGAATGGTTTAACTTATTATGAAAAAGTTTCAAGCCTTTTTGTTTATTAACATCATACTTAGCCAATGGGCTTTAGCGCAAGGGCCGCCTATCTATACCGATACACCTGTGCTATTAGGTTTGTCGGGGAGTGGGGTTCGTACGTTTGGTAAGTTTGTAAAAAAAGAACATGCAGATATTTACAAGCAGCCTTTTGTACTGCCTTATAATATTACTCCCAAAATGTTGGTAGGTGCCATTATTCCTTTGGTAAATATAAAACCTGCCAATGCATCGGCTCAATTCGGGGTAGGCGATATGGCTGTTTTTCTAAAGCGAACTTTATATCAAAAAGACAACAAAGCAAAAACCTTTCGGTTAATGGGTAAGGTACAACAAGTATTTCCAACCGGCAATACCACCGACACTCCCACTTTAGGAGCAGGTAGCTACCAAACGCTGTTGGGGCTGGTAGCCGGCTACATAACAACTAAAATTGGGCTGTATAGCGAAATTGGTTATACCATAACTACAAATGGTTTGCCCGATAATTGGGTGTATAACCTGGCTATTGGCTACCCTTTATTGCCGCAACAATACCCGGCAAAGCAGGTTAATTTGTTTTTGGAATTAAAGGGCAACTACCTTCCCGGTATTGCATCGAACAATGCATTTATCTCTCCTGGCCTACAATGGATTACTGGCCGAAGGCTATTGGTAGAAACAGGTTTCCAACTACCAATAGTTGAACAAGTACCTGACAACCAAAAAACCAAATTCATTTTTACCCTTGGACTAAGAGTTTTATTATTTTGAGTATGAAGTTAGTGAAAAGCATTTTATCTATTAGCTTATTATCCTTTGTGGGTTTAACCGCTTATGCCCACGAACCCTTATATGGGTTTGGACCGCACGTGCTATTTAAAGGAGGGTTTGGGCCGCATATTACCTTAAACTTTACAGGATCCTTGTTCGAAACAGAGTATGCCTTAGGTTATGGGATTACCCCTGCCTGGACAGGTATTTTAGAGACAGGACTAAGTAACCAAAATGGGAATTATAGCCTGGATTATTACCGCCTAAAAAGTAAATATCGTTTTTACCTCAATAATCAAAAAGGGTATAGCCACCAAGCTGCATTTATTAGTCAGCTCACATTACCTTCGCAACCAGATCAGCTCGGTGCCTTCGATATGGCTTTTACAGGCGGGCGCGAGGGTTTAAAATTTTATTGGTTTGCCTCAGCCGGGTATGGAGTTGTTTTTTCAAGTACCCAGCTAAACCCAGGCAATAGGTTTATTTACAACTTTACCCTGGGCTATCGCCCTTTTAAAGTGAAATACTACAAACCCGATTTGGTGTTATTTGTTGAAACCACAGGATTTACCCATCAAAAATCGAAACTAAATGGTGATATTGTGCAAGATACAGGAGGGAGCTACCTGGCCGTTGCCCCTACGTTCTTTTTTACCTACCGTAACTTTGCTGTGCGTGGAGGCGTACAATTTGGTGTTTGGGACGATAAGTTTGTAACCAAACCCGATACAAATTTTAAATTAACAATTGAACTGCATATTTAATTATGAAAATTACAACATTACAACAAACTAAGGTGTGGGTAATTTTAGTTACCCTTTTGGTGTTAGCTAATACGAGTGTTTGGGCACAAGAACCAGCCTCAACCACCTACATTCAAGTGCGGGTAGATGGCCTGTCCTGCCCGTTTTGTGCGTATGGGCTCGAAAAAAAACTTAAAAAACTGGAAGGGGCTAAAAACCTGCAAATATCGTTGGAAAACGGGATGGCAACTTTTGAAGTTCCCACAAACAAAAAGCCCGAAAAAGCTAAGGTTGAAAAAATTGTAACCGATGCCGGTTTTACGCCCCGCGAAATAAAGTTTTCATCAACTCCATTTAAAGCAAATGAAGTGCCTAATTAAAAGATTATCTTTATTTTTTGTTGTGCTCTTGGTGTTGGCAGGGTGCCAACCAAAGCCCAAACAATGGAGGTACATTCGCACCATTCCGATCAGCGGCATTGGTCCTATTGGCATAGTGCAGGCAGCCGATAACCTGTGGTTGTCAGACGTAGATAATAACCGTGTGGTAACAGTAGATAAATCGGGCAGTATAATACAAGAAATAAATGCAATTGCACGGCCTATGCATATTGCTGGCACTAAAGATGAATTATATATTCCACAATTTGGTGCAGATAATGTCATTCGTTGGGATGCAGAAGGCATACATTCCATAGCGATAGCAGATACGCTGGATGCACCCGGAGGAGTAGATGTAAATGACGATAGGATGGCCATTGCCGATTTTTTTAACCATCGTGTGCTGGTTTATGCACAGCATCAATCCTATAGTATTGGGGGCGAGGGTCACGATAATGGGCAACTGTATTACCCTACCGATGTTAAAATTACAGATTCGCTGCTTTACATTGCCGATGCCTATAATAATAGGGTAGAGGTGTACAATTACTCCGGCAAGTACGTGCGCACCATTGGTTGGCAGGAAAGCATAAAGGTAGCCGCTGGGGTTGAGGTGGCCAATAACCAAATTTTTATAACTGATTTTTACGGCAACCGGCTGTTAATTTATGATATATACGGAAAGCTACTGTATGAATTTAGCGAGTATTTGGATAAACCCACCGATGCCCTTTGGGCAAATGATACGTTGTACGTAGCCAATTTTAAAGGGCATAGCCTGGCGGTATTTGCCTGGCAGTAGGGTAGGTTCAAAAAATGATAACGCTATCCTAATATTTTATACCTCCATGCTGTAACTTAACTAGGGCTTGCTTAAAAACGTCTTGCATATTTACACTCAGCCCGTTATCTTCAAATTTAGGGATTAAAGTGCAAGCTTTTTAAAACAAAACTATTACTACCCTTGCACATAAAAATTGTACGTCATTCCTGCGCAAGCAGGAATGACGTTTGTTAATGTTTCTAAGCCTGCCTCACCAAATAGGAGGGCACTCGAGACTTTCTCAGCAAACCCTAGTTATAGGTTGAAATAGTAATTTGGTTACCTATCTCTTTGTTGGTTTATACCTCCTTGTATATATCCAATTTTAAAGGCAGTGGCCTGGCAGTATTAGTTTGTTAGTCATGAATAAAGAAATACCTCCTTATCAGTTGGGTTGGGAAGTTTTTAATACACAAAATTTTATACATCAAAACCATAATTGTTTACCACCTAACAAATGTTAGGTTTTAATATTGGTACTGAAAGAAAATAATTGTTAAATTGTTGTAAATAAGTGCATTAGTAATGAATGTTAGCTGTCAACTTGATAAAAATCATATTTTATAAAAAGTTAAATCATGGTTTTAGAGCAGTTATATATTCTTACTTTGTAATGTTGCAACATCAATGTTAAAACCTTAATAAACTAAACAAAAAATTATGAACAACACGTTAAAAATTATGCTGCTATGTACTGGGCTACTTGGAACCGTTAACCTGGTGCAGGCACAATCGGACTGGGTTGCACCTTCCGATGCTGACCAACTTAAAAACCCTTTTGCTCAAAGTGAAGATGCTATTAAAAAAGGGAAAAAATTGTATGCGCAAAATTGTGCTATTTGCCACGGTGATAAAGGCAAAGGCGATGGTATGGCAGGGGCTGCATTAAAGCCTAAGCCTGCTAACTTTACTGATGAAAAAATACAAGCACAATCGGATGGTGCCATTTTCTGGAAAATGTCAGAAGGCCGTTCTCCAATGGCTGCCTATAAGGATATGTTAAGTGAGGAGGAACGCTGGCAATTAGTGACCTATATCAGAACATTAAAAAAATAAATCTAAAAAAATGAAAAAACTAATACTTGCAGTATTGGCATTTATGCTAATGCTACCGAATCTGTATGCGCAGGATACGCCTGCACCAGACCCTTACAAACCTAGCAAGACTCAATTTATGGTACGTGGTTATGCACACGCTGGGTTAAACTACAAAAAAGTAGGAGACGAAGTAGAATCTACTTTTGTAGGAACCACATTCAACCCTATTTTTATATTTAAGCATGGAGATAGATTGATATTTGAAACGGAGCTTGAATTTGCTGTTGAAGATAACAAGTTGGAAATTGGCTTTGAGTATGCAAATATGTCGTATATATTAAACGATTATATGACCCTTCGAATGGGTAAAATGTTGTTGCCCTTTGGTACATTTATCGAAAGGTTACACCCATCTTGGATTAATAAATTTGCGAATATGCCATTAGGAATGGGGCATGGTGGTATTGCACCAACTTCAGGTATTGGGGTTGAGCTAAGAGGGGCTATACCTGTTGGAAGTATGAAAGTGCTTTATTATGGATATATTACAAATGGACCTAAATTAAATACTGGATTTGATGCAGAGGGTAATATTGATGAACCTGATGAAGCAGGACAATTGATCTTTAATAATTTTGAGGATAATAATAACAAAAAAGGCTATGGTGGTAGATTAGCTATCTTACCTTTTTCAAATTCATCAGTTGAAATAGGTGGTTCCATTTATGGTGGAGCTGTTGGAGATAGAGGTTCATTCTATAGCAATATTGGCGCAATGCTTTATGCAATAGATTTTTCGTTTGTTAGGCAAGTGAGTGCAGTTAAAGGAATTGTTGATATTAAGGGGCAATATAATCTTACTAATGTGGATGATGCTACTTATTTTGAACCTGAACCTGATGGTTCTCTAACACCATATACTTTTGAAAATAGCAGTAATGCTTATTTTGGCCAAATAAGTTACCGGCCTACCATGTCAGGCAACGATGTACTTAAACGCTTCGAAGTAGCATTCCGTTATTCTGCTTTTAATGCGCCCGAAGGAGCCGAATGGGAGCAGGAATCTACCCAGTGGGCTGTTGCACTAAACTATTACATGAACTGGCGTACCTTGTTTAAACTTAGTTACCAAAGTACCAACCAAGTGGGAGGCCATGGAGTGCCCGAGGGTCAAACCGTAGTAACAGACGGGTTATTCTTTCACTGGGCACTAGGCTTTTAATTTAAAAATTTGCAATTATGAAAAATTTAAAAACAATATTGGTGTTTGCGCTTCCGATGCTTGTTGGTTCGCTTATTATGGCAAGTTGTGCTTCTTCTAAAGTAGCCATGAAATCTGGCGCTCAATTATGGGGCGAAAACTGTGTAAGGTGCCACAGTACACCTTCGCCATCGGCTTATAATAATACCGATTGGGAAACCATCGGCCTGCATATGCGTGTGCGCGCTAACTTAACTGCAGAAGAAACCCAAAAAGTAGTCGAATTTTTACAATCGGCCAACTAGGGTTTTGATATAAATCATTTTTTGGGCTGACAAGCCTCAATGGTTATAAATAAAAAACTACGCTATTTTGTAGCGTAGTTTTTTTATGTCCTTACGGCAAATAAAAAATGGATTTTATTAACCATATAAGCACTTATTTTTTAGCAACCATCTTACTGGCTTCTACCACGGGGCTTCAAATTACTACGCATTATTGCAGTAATTTTGAGCAACATACAGCTATTGGGTCTGGTAATTATCCTACATGCGCATGCAAACTGCCCATGCAAGAAGATTGCTGTGCTGATTCTGCCGTTTATTATGTATTGAGAACCTTTTTTAGCCCGGTAAAACTAGTCTATATTCCACCTGTTTTTAATGCAACTTTAGTCGGACACAACTTTTTAATACTTCAATTAACCTCTCAATCTAATAATCAATTTAAAAACTACCGGCATATGCCATTTTTGACTGAATCAAAAG
>JALWRJ010000051.1:6579-8978 GCA_026994125.1 Cyclobacteriaceae bacterium
TCAGTCATTCCTTTTATAAGGGCAAATAATATCATTTTCATAGCAATTATTTTCTTTCAATTTTTTCTTTAATACCATTTTTTAGGTATCGCATATACCAAAATGGAACAACTTTTAAATGTATAAAACCATGAAAACTATAAATTTATTCTTTGCAATGGCTCTTTTAGTAGGAATTACTGCATGTAAAAATACGATGAACAATGTACTTTCCGAAACCGATAAGCTTGCTCTGCAGGCCATGGAAACTTCGTATGCAGCAGCCGTGGAGGCCAACAACAATTTAGCTGTTTACGTGGATACCTCAGGCATAACTAATGATGAAATCTGCTTTAGTTATGATGCCGATTTCCACCAGAACGATTCTATTTTTGAATCCAACCACATGATGTATAGTCATAGTAATTCCGGGGACGACCACAGCAGTTCGAGTTGGTCGATGGGCAGTGGAATGAATAATGATGAAGACCATGACAAGCATGGAAATATGATGGGCAATGGAACCATGATGAACTTCAGCGACTACTGCAGCCAACAAAACCTGGAGTTGATGGATTCCTTATTGCAAGCGCACGAGCAATACCATCCTATTAATTAATTCGCTTTTGCATAGTATTATACCTCTTAAACAGGCTATTTTTTAGCCCTTTAAGAGGTTTTTTTTAGGTTAGAAACAATTACCATTCATTTTTTTTGCCTGCCCGTCAACAAATTATAAATTTTTTTCGTAATATTGTTAATCATGATTGTAACATAGCAATTAATATTGCATCGTTAAATGAAAAAACTAACTTCCATAGCATTAGCAACTCTATTATTGGTTTCTACCATTGGTGTTACCGTGCATAAACATTATTGCGATAACATTTTGGTTTCAACATCTGTTTTGCCCCATGCGGACGATGCCTGCGATAGCAGCATGCCTATGGACGACAATTCATGTGAAGACCAACATGAGTTCCATCAGGTAAACTCTCCTTTGGTAGTGCATACCTTGGGTTTTGAGCTAGCTCCATCATTTCAATGCTTGCCTGTATCTTTCTTTAAAATTGTTTCGTTACAATCCAATAAACTAACAGCTGAACCAAAACTTTATGCGGATGCCAATCCGCCCCCTCCCGAACCTAATATCTATACTAAGGTTCAGGCTTTTCTTCTTTAGGTTGAATGGTTTTTTATAGGTATTATACCGCCCTTTATGAGCTAAAAAGAAGGTTATAAAGGTTTAAATAACTAATTAAACAACCTAAACAAAAAAAGAAAATGAAAACATTATTCGCATCTCTATTTACTCTATTATCTTTTAGCATTGGCAGCTTTGTTCTAACCTCTTGTGGGGGTAGCTCATCTAGTGACTCAACTACTAACGAGGAGCACCAGGTAAACCAGGAAACTCATGAGCACATGGAGGCCACAGCTACATTTACATGCCCAATGCACCCCGAAATTACTGGTAAGGAGGGTGATAAATGCCCGAAATGTGGTATGTCACTGGAAGCTGCCAAGGGCAAAGAAAACATGAAAGACATGGAAATGGCGGCCATGGCCAGTTGCCCTATGCACCCCGAAATTACCGGTAAAGAAGGTGATAAATGCTCTAAATGTGGTATGGCTTTAGTGCTTGAAGAAAGCGCTGAGTAAACTCCCCAATACCTATTTTAGTAAATATGTAATCAATGTGCTCGCAAGCTATCATTCGATTACTTTCAACAAGTATTAATTTCATACATTATGCTAAATAAACTTATTCGATTTTTCCTCGATAATAAGTTGGTAACCGTATTAATCCTGCTGGTTTTTATAGCCTGGGGAATAATATCTGCTCCTTTTAATTGGAACATCAATTGGTTACCTCGCGATCCCGTTCCTGTGGATGCCATACCTGATATTGGCGAAAACCAACAAATTGTTTTTACCGAATGGATGGGGCGTTCGCCACAGGATATTGAAGACCAAATTACCTATCCGCTTACAACGGCTTTATTGGGTATTCCCGGTGTTAAAACCATACGTAGCAATTCTATTTTCGGGCTTTCCAGTATTTACATCATATTTGATGAAGATATTGAGTTTTATTGGAGCCGAACCCGGATTTTAGAAAAGTTAAATTCCTTACCGGCCGGTACACTGCCTGCCGAAGTACAACCGGCCCTGGGCCCCGATGCTACAGCCCTGGGACAAATCTTTTGGTACACCCTGGAAGGGCGTGATCCTAAAACAGGCGAACCAACAGGAGGCTGGGATCCCCAAGAGCTACGCACTATCCAGGACTACTACGTAGGCTATGCGCTAACTTCGGCCAAAGGCGTAGCAGAAGTGGCTGCTATTGGTGGGTTTGTAAAGGAGTATCAGGTAGATATTGACCCGGTAGCCATGCGCGAAAACGGTGTTACTGTAGC
>JALWRJ010000052.1 GCA_026994125.1 Cyclobacteriaceae bacterium
GCTTCCGATGCAGGCTGTAGCGTGGCCTGCCCGTTGTTAAAATACAGTCCGTTCAACGCCATATGGCCTTGGTTGTTTAATGCCTCCGAAAGAGCCGTAGCCGATACATGGCCTGTATCCGCTTCTTCCACTTCAATCACATCTTGTGTAATTAGTGTAACATTCGAAAAATCGCTTATTACCTCAACTATATAAATATCGTTTCCGTTAGCATTCGTTTTTGCAATTATTACTGCTTTATGATTTCCAATGGGTTCGTAGGCAAATCCAAATTTTTCAAGGTTTAAATCTTTAAAACCCCCATAAAAGTCACCAGAAAACCCGGCAGCACCTTCTTCAAAATCTTCACCGGGAGTAGCATTTAAAAGAATTTTATATCCGGCTTGGGTAAAAGCTTTTTCAAAATTTCGCGCAATGTAGGCCGGGTTATTATCCGGGCTGGTTGAGTATTGCCAGCGCATTACTTTGCCTTCCAGTTTTAAAGGCTCCTTGTAGTTTGGCTTTGTTGTGTTGTCTTTAAATACAGGTAGCTTATAGCTATCCCATTTGGTTGCTTTATAATACTCAATTACCGATCCCTCAAACCTGGATACCAAGGGGTAATCCCGGCTGTTTTTAATATCGGAGGTGCGTTGTGCCATTGTTGCCTGCAAACTGAGGCAACTTGCCAAGAGAAGAAAAAAAGCTTTCATGACGATGAATTTTGATTGAAAATATGAGTTTGTCCTATTAGTTAGCTGCTGGTTTTTTATTGCTTCAAAGTTTATGAAATGTTTTGTCTATTTGGAATGATTTTTATCAACCCTGCTTATGTATTACATCAGTAATAGGCGGGGGTTACTTGCATGTTAGGAAAAATGAATCATGTAAGCTTGATATACAAAGTATGCAGCTGATTTCTGGCGGTTAATCCAAGCTTTTAAGTATGTCATTTATGTAATCCAACACTTCTTCCCGGCCTTGCCCGGCCAATGACGAAGTAACAAACGAAACCGGTAACTCAGCCCAATCGGCTTTTAATGCTCGTTGGTAGGCCGCCACACTCGCTTGCACTTTATTTTTCGAAAGTTTGTCCGATTTTGTGAAAATAAGTGCAAAAGGTAAGCCTTGTTCACCCATCCAGTTAATAAATTCTAAATCGATGGGTTGAGGTTTTAAGCGTACATCAATTAAAATAAAGGTGCATACCAGGGTGGTTCTATCCAATAAATAGCTGGCTATGATATCGCCAAATTTGCTGCGGTCGGTTTTACTAACCCGGGCCCAACCATAGCCGGGCAAATCAACCAGGTACCACTCGTTATTAATTAAAAAATGATTGATAAGTTGCGTTTTTCCCGGCCTTCCAGACGTTTTAGCCAGGTTTTTGCGTTGGGTAAGCATGTTTATTAATGATGATTTACCAACATTAGAACGGCCAATAAAGGCAAATTCAGGACGCCCGTCTGAGGGGCATTTGCGTACATCTGTATTGCTTATTTTAAAGTCGGCATGCTTAATTTTCATAGGAGAATAGAGCCATTTTTTCTTGCAACTGCAAGTTTAATTGGATTAATCCGATATTCAAGATTTTAAACTAAGTAAGAAAAACCCTGCCAAATATTCAATATGTTAGAATCAATTTATTATCTTAGATTTTTACTAACTAACCTATTGCTTTAACCATGCAATTTAAAACACAAGTTATCAGGTATTTAGTCGCTTTATTTTTAGTGATAGCCGTGCTTCCTGCCTTGGCTCAGGAGGAGTCTAATGTTGAAACAGCACAGCAATATGTAGAACTGGCAGATCAGCTGTACCTCGAAACCAAAGCATACGATGATATTCGGGATATTTATATGAATGCAGCCTTGCTCGACCCCAATAATATCCGAGCTAATTATATGGCCGGTATATCTATGCTGGAGTCGGTAACCAAAGGCCAGGCCACACAATACTTTATGAAAGTGTACGAAATGGATCCTGAATATAGTTTTGATTTGCTTTACAAAGTAGGGCAAAGCCTGCACTATGGCTATAAATTTGATGAAGCGACCAAATACTATGAGCAATACCTCGATAAACTGGCTGCCAACCCCGATTACCTGGGCAATGATATGGTGGAAGCCTCGGTAGTTAAACGCAAAATATTTGAATGCGAACAAGGAAAAATTTTGATGGAATTCCCTGAAGATGTTGAAATTATTAATCTGGGAAGCGATGTAAACTCTAA
>JALWRJ010000053.1 GCA_026994125.1 Cyclobacteriaceae bacterium
CTAAAAGACGGGCCGGCCTCGGAAGCTTTTCAAAACCTGGCCGAAGCACTGGCGCAACAAGTAGCCAAGCGCAACGCAGCCATGCCTACCACTAAAATAGTAGAAGTGACCAACGAAGCAGGATGCCAAACGCGTTAGATATATCGCCCGGATTAAAAGAACGGCTCTCGGAAGCCCTGGACACCATACGCCCCTACCTGGAAGCAGATGGGGGCGATATGAAAATTATTGAACTTACCAAAGATATGGTGCTACGCATTGAACTCCTGGGCACCTGTAAATCGTGCACCATGAGCACCATGACCCTAAAAGCCGGAGTGGAACAAGCCGTGCTTAAAGTTGCCCCCGAAATAAAAAAGGTAGAAGCTGTGAATTTTGAGTAAAATTAGCATGGTAATTTATTCAATTTCAATAGCCAATCCTACCTACCCACAGCTTTAGCCTCTTTTTTAGCAACAAGTGCTGTAGTTTTACGTTTTTTACTAAAACAAAGAGCACAAGCCTTTGTGTCAGGTTACTTTTACATTTCTATTAGGTATTTTTGTAATATGCGTTTGCATCAGTTTTATATTGTAATGGCCATACTACTAGAGGTAACTACTACCGGCTATGCACAACGCACATGCGGTACAGTAACCTACAACCACCAACTGAGCCATACCGAAACAACCGAATATTTTGAAAGTTGGATAAGTCAAAAAAAAATAAGCCAACCCGAAAGCGGGCTAAAAAGTTTTAATGTAGATAATATTACGGTGTATAAAATACCCGTAGTGGTGCATGTGATTCATAATGGTGAACCGGTAGGGCAAGGCAGCAATATATCGGATACGCAAATTTTATCTCAACTAGAAGTTTTAAATAAAGATTTCAGGAAACTAAACGCAGATAGTGTTGATATTCCTGCTGAATTTAAGCCTCTTTACAGCGATATTGGTTTTGAGTTTGTAATGGCTAAACGTAACCCCAGCAACGAAGCAACTACGGGCATTACCCGAACAAAAGGCAGCCAAACCTCGTGGAGTATAAATGATGATGCAGCACTGAAATCTGAAATTTATTGGCCCTCGGAAGACTACTTAAACATTTGGGTAGCTCCGCTAAGTGGAGGTTTTTTAGGTTGGGCGCAATTTCCGCAATCCGATGTATTAAGTGGATTGGAGCCACCTTACAATGCCACTACCGATGGGGTAGTAATTGCTTACAGCAGCTTTGGTTCTAAAGCCATTGACTCCAATGCCAATGTAAACACCCCCTTCGATTTAGGGCGCACCACCACCCACGAAGTAGGTCATTTTTTTGGGTTACGGCATATTTGGGGTGATGGCGGATGTGGAATAGACGACTATGTGGCAGATACCCCTGAAGCAGGTACCGAGTACTACGGATGCCCTACCTTGGGCGCTTCTACCACCAGTTGTGGTTCGCAGGATATGTTTATGAATTTTATGGATTACGTAGATGATAACTGCATGCATTTATTTTCTGCCGGACAAAAAGACCGCATGGTAATTGTCATGGAAAACAGTCCGCGGAGGTTAAGCTTAACTACCTCGCCTGCGCTAGTGCCGCCCAATTGTGAGGAGTTGGCCATTACACAGTTTATCACTCCACAAAATGGCATTTGTAATAACCAAACCACTCCGGTTGTTGAGTTAAAAAACATTGGTGTTTGTAACATTAATTCTACCTATTTAAGCCTAATGGTAAATAATGTATTGGTAGAAAAAAAGCGGTTTGATATAGCATTGGCTCCAAACGCCACCACCCAATTATCGTTTAGCACAGTGGCACTTGCCGAGTATGGTAACCTGGCTTTTACTGCCAGCATCGATTCAATAAATGGCAACAGGCCGGCAGAAAGCCAAACCAACAGCCTGACTATAAATAGCTTACATGCAGAATCGGTAACCTCACTAACCGAAGATTTTAGCAGCCCTAATTCAAAATGGACACTTAAAACCAATCAGGCCATTAGTGCTTTTGAACTGGCTACTTCGGTGCAGTATCAAACCGGCAACCAAGCTGCTGCATTTAAATATCACCAGGCCGGTACAGGAACAGACAGCTACATTTCGCCCAAGTTATATGTAAAAGATGCCAACCAGTTTTTACTATTCGATTATGCCTATGGCTATGCCAATGCAAACGACCAATTAAGGGTATTGGTATCGACTGACTGCGGTGCCAGTTTTAATGATGTACTCTATAG
>JALWRJ010000054.1:0-3191 GCA_026994125.1 Cyclobacteriaceae bacterium
CAAAGCAAAAATTAAAACGTGCAGAATTTTCATGGTATAAAATATAAATTGATACTTTTTTTGATTATACTTTAAAACGAGAAAATACTAAAATAGGTTGCAATTTTAAATAATCAAACAATTCAAGTAAAGATTTAATTAAAGTACAATAGGCATGTACCTCCTTTCCTTAAAAAGAAAGGCTAACCCCAGCCATAAAATGGATACCCGCCTGAGGGTAATAAAAGTTCTCGCGTACTTCGTTGCCCCCTCCCAGGTAGCCCCAGGTATAACCATTGGCCTCATACATAACATTAAACAAATTATAGACAGCCAATTTTATACCAACCTGTTTAATACCCCAAACAGAAAATTTGTATGAACTCACCAAATCGCTAATGTAGTAAGCCGGCAATTGGCGGTTTTCGTTTTGGGTGTTATCGAGGTACTGCTTACCTACATATTTGTGTACCCAGCTTATATTGGCTCCGGCCAAAGGTTTAAACACCAGGGTTGCCCCGGCTGTAATATTTGGACTAAAGGCAATTCGAGTATTGGTATAGTCAATAACTACCTCGTCATACTTATCCCAATTAGTACCATAGTCGTACAGCACCTCACTAAACTTGGCAATAGAATTTTGGCTTAGTGTTACATTGCCCATTAATTGCCATTGTTTGGTTAATAAGGCTGCGACCTCAAGCTCGATACCCGCCCTTAGACTCTTGTTTACATTGGTACGCAGTGGCGAACCCACATCGTTAAGTTGCCCGGTTAGCACCAATTGATTTCGGTAATTCATCCAATAGAAATTGGCCTGCAAGTTTAATTTATCCGTTTTTTTACGAAAACCTGCTTCCAGGTTTTGCAGGGTTTCGTGGGTGGGTGTTTGGGTAATAGGCCAGTCTATAAAATCGCTCCGGTTAGGTTCTTTATTTCCAATGGCAAAAGAGGCATACACCTGTCCATGCCCGGCAAGGCTGTACGAAACTCCTGCCTTGGGGTTAAAAAAACGGTACTCGTGTTCCTGGTTAATGTATCGCCTGTCGCTATCGATACCCTGTAAGGCATAGCCTACCTGCCGGTATTGTAGATCGGCAAAAAGTAGCATCTTTTCTTGGAGTTGCCATGACACCTTGGTGTAGGCTGTAAAATCGGTTTTAAGGCCATTGTTATCGTAGTATCTGTCTCTAATAGTTGTATTTCCTGCATACTGTGCCCAAATAAGTTCGCCAAAGTGATCGCCATCGTATTGGTTCCAGGCTCCTCCAACCAAAATCGACAAGCCGGCAACAGGATTATACTCCATCGAAAATGTGGCTCCATAAAAATCGTTGTCCAGCCAGCGCCTGCGAATTAAATCTGTTGAAAACAGGGTATCTTGACCAACTATTGGGCGTTCAAAGCCATAATCGGCCAAATCCTGATCTTTTTTATATTGTTCATAAAAGCCTTTGCCTTTGGTGTAGTGCAGGGCAGCATTAAGGGTAAGTGCAGGGGCTACATCCCATGCATAAATAAGTTGATAATGCGTTTGTGTGTAATCATCTACCTGGTTATCGTAGGTGTAAAAATTATAAGTCCTGCCCGAAGTAAGCAAGTTCTCGGCCTCTTCGGCATCCAAGCCATTCCTGGCAATGTAGTCCTGCATGCCTTGTTCATCGTTTTTAACCCGAGCCTCGGGGGTGCCATACCAGCTCTGGTAAGTAACTTCTTTGCCCGAAAACATATTAAACCGAAGCATGGAATTTTTACCATAGTAACCGCCCGATATGTAGTAAGAGGTTAAATTGGTTGAAGCCCGATCGATGTAGCCATCCGAAGCAATGTTTGATAGTCGGCCATCAAATGTAAAACGATTGTTTAGCAGCCCGGTTCCTACTTGCAAGGTGTGTTTGCGGGTGTTAAAACTACCAACACTGTTATCTACGACTGCATACGGGTTAGTAGTTAGTTGGGTAGTTTGAATATTTACGGAGGCACCAAAAGCACCCGCCCCATTGGTGGAAGTACCCACCCCACGTTGTACTTGCACCGAACTTACCGATGAGGCCAAATCGGGTAAATCTACCCAAAACACCCCCAATGATTCGGAGTCGTTATACGGAATGCCGTTCAGGGTTACATTTACACGGGTTGCATCGGAACCTCTTATTCTAACTCCGGTATAACCCACCCCAGTACCTGCATCGGAAGTAGTAACCACCGAAGCCGTTTGTTCTAACAGGTACGGAAAATCCTTGCCAAAGTTTTGTTTTTCGATAGCTTCTTTATCCAGGGTTTTAAACGTAACCGGAGTGTTTTCTTGCGCCCGGGTAGCGGTTACAATTACTTCATCGGTTAGAATGGGTGCCGGTACTAAGGTAATGCGCCAAGGTGCATCTTTAGTCCAAACCCGCTTACTATACGTAGTATAGCCCACAAAACTTACGGTAAGTTGGTAGGCATTATCGGCAAGACTGCCAAAAGCAAAATAGCCTTCTGCATTGCTTAACACTACTTTTGTACCATTTAATTGCACGGTAGCTCCGGCCAAAGGCAAACCGGTTTCGGCATCTAACACCCGGCCGGCAGGTGGATTTTGCCCAAAGGCATGGGCAGCCATCATTACCAGGGCAGCCCTCATTAAATTTTTCATTTTTATTTTATTACTGGGTTAAACATCATAAAAGACAGGGGATTCTTTTATGTTCCGTTTTACCTCGCTCCCTACGGCCGCATTACCGGCATCAGGTTCCTTGGGTATATTCTCAGCCTGTTAAGTAAGGCACCCCCTGCGCACAAAGGTAGTATTAAAATAAAAAATCCTAGTATGAGTTTACAAAATAGTTATCGATGGCCTGTACAGCTTTGTTAAACCTTTGCTGACCACGCCCTTTAATAATGGTAAACGGAGTACGGTAAGTTTGCAATTCGCTTACATAGTGTAAGAATATTTCGTCCCGATTGTTCGGATTTTCGCGCAAGGGGTCAGGTTCCCAGGGTACATCGGGCGAAAGCAGCAAGTAAAAATCGGCCCGATGCTGTGCAGCCTTAGCACGTATAAAGGTATTGCAACTGCCATACTTTACAACTGACCAAATTTTAATTACTTCAAGCCCTGTATCGCAAATAAGCAGCTCGCCCTTTTTTTTTGCCTCTAATTCATTTTTTAATTTCCCCTTCGCTACTCGAGCTCAACCCCGCTCTTGCTAACGCCGTCCCAGGCTCTC
>JALWRJ010000054.1:3201-4423 GCA_026994125.1 Cyclobacteriaceae bacterium
GAGTTAAATCTTGCTTTTGGTAAGGGCGTGCCAGGTTTTCCAAATAGGAACGCGCATATTCTGCTACCCACACAGCCTGGTAATGGGTTGCCAACTGTTTGGAAAGGGTTGATTTACCCGAAGACTCCGGCCCGGTTACAACTATTTTAGGCATGTTGGTTTTGCATAGATTTTCGCCACTCAATGTATCCTGAAAACGAAAGGAAAATATACACAAAATATAAAAAAGAATAGAAATAGATTCCTTTATAGGCATATATAACCGTAGCTAATATATTTACTGTAAGCCAATAATACCAGTTTTCGAGCTTTTTACGAGTTGTAAGCCACATACCCGTAACACTTAAAATAGAGGTGGTAGCGTCCCAATAAGGAAGGGCAGCCGGAGCCAAATCGGTAAACACATCGGGCAAATGTTGTAAAAAATAACCAAAAAAATAAATACCCAATCCGGAAACCACCAACAAGAGCAAATTCTCCTTAAAGCTATGGGTAGTTACAGGCACCTCCTCTTTCGTATCGGCTTTGCCGTGGCTCCAATAATACCAACCGTATATATTAAGTACTAAGAAAAAAATGTGCAGAAAAAAATCTCCATACAGCCTGATTTTCCAAAAAATAACAAACGAAATAAATACATAAATAATACCGGCCGGCCAGGTATAAATATTTTGTTTTATAAGCCACCAAACGGCCAGCAACCCAAATACCAACCCGGCAAACTCCAACAAATCCATTTGCCTGGCATACGACAATATACCTTCTATAATTTCATTCATAGTAATATCTCACACTCATACCTCATATCTCACACTCACATCTCACACTCACATCTCACACTCATATCTCACACTCATATCTCACACTCACATCTCACACTCACATCTCGCACTCACATCTCACACTCACATCTCACACTCACCCCTCTAACCATTTCCCATTTTCCGGGTGGGCCGGGTAACACCTCTACCGTAAACCCAATCGATTTTAAATCTCTTTTTAACTGCCCCATAGCCGAATAAGTTACAAAAACACCCCCAGGAAGCAACATATTAAAACATTTTTCAAGTATTTGTTTATCCCATAACTCTGGCTGTTTGCCGGGTGCAAAAGCATCAAAAAAAATTAAGTGGTATTGGCTACGGCTAGTAAAATGCCGGAAATCGGAGTTGATTTTTTTTAAGCGGAAATATGGTGTAAGTTGTTCTGTTTTGTTCCAACC
>JALWRJ010000054.1:4433-8928 GCA_026994125.1 Cyclobacteriaceae bacterium
CTTACTACTAATGCTATTAGCTAACGGGTATTTTTCAATGGCATGGTAAGTTATCGGCAGCTTGTTACGGCCGGCTTCCCGGGCTGATAAATAAGCGTTTAGGCCCGTACCAAAACCTACTTCAAATACTTTAATACATTTAATACACTCTTTTTGCTTATCAGCTACATGGTTTAATCCTTGTAAAATAAATACATAGTTGGATTCCTGAATAGCACCATGACTGGAATGATACGTTTCGTTAAGGGCTGGCACTTTGAGCGAGTGCGAACCATCTTGGGTAGTAAATAGGGTAATATTGCCTGGCATACTACCTTTCCTTTAGTTTTCTTTTTTGTAAATTAACACATTGGCATAGGCGGCCACTCCTTCCTGCCTACCTACAAACCCAAGCTGTTCCGAAGTGGTAGCTTTAATAGAAAGGCAATCCAAATCTATTTTCATTACCTTGGCAAGCACACGGCACATTTCAGGAATATTTGGGTTTACCTTGGGTGCTTCCAGGGCAATGGTACTATCAATATTTCCTATGGCATAGCCTTTTTGGTTTAGAAGTTCCACCACCTTTTTAAGTAATATTTTGGAGTCTATTCCTTTAAAAGCCTCATCGGTATCGGCAAAATGATAGCCAATATCGCGCAAGTTAGCAGCACCCAGCAATGCATCGCAAATAGCATGAATAAGCACATCGGCATCGGAGTGGCCAACAGCTCCGGCCGTGTGGTTTAACTTTATTCCGCCAAGCCAAAAATCGTGCCCTGGCTCCATACGATGTACATCGTATCCAAACCCTGTTCGTATGTTCATATTAGTTGGTTTTAGCATAAAACAAAGTATTAGCCTTGTCCTCTTTAAGCAGGTTTTTGGCCATTTTGTTTATATCTATTTCGGTTATGTTTTTATAAAAATGAGGTTCCATATTAGTACGGTTAATATCGCCTACTATAAAGCCGTAAGCCAGGTGCATTGCCTTATCGAGCAATTCCACCTCACTAAAAGCATGCGAGGTTAGCGCTTGGTTGCGGGCTCGTTCCAGGTCATCGGTGGCTACCCCTTCATCCACAAATTTATATACAAGTGCGTCCACTGCTTGTTCGGCCTCGGTTAGCGAAACGGAGCTGTGCAGCCTACCCGATATAACCAGTAAACCCGGATCTAACGCTCCGGTTACATACGCACTAATTTCGGTAAAAACTGCATGCTGCTCTACCAATGCCCGATGGAGCAAACTCGATTTACCCCTACCCAACACATCGCCCAGTAAATCAGCTATATAATAGCCCTCTGAAGACCGACCCGGCATAGGAAAGGCTTTGTAAAAGGCATCAACCGGCACCTCGGCCTTCACTTCTAAAAACCGTTTACTTGTTTGGGGTGGTTCGGCAGGAATTTTTCGCTGTACAGGTTTACCGGCAGGAATATCGCCAAACCACTTTTCAGCCAGCTCGAACCCTTTTTCAACCGTAATTTTTCCGGCTATTACCAAAACCGCATTACCCGGAGTGTAATAGGTTTCGAAAAAAGCACGAACATCGGCCATGTTAGCCTGGGCAATATGCTCAGGTGTTTTGCCAATAGTTGGCCAGCGGTATGGGTGTTTTTGATAGGCCAACTCCCTCATTTTATGCCAAACATCACCATAAGGCTGATTTAAATACCGTTGGGCAAACTCCTCAATTACCACTTTTCGCTGCACTTCCAGCCCTTTTTCGTTAAAGGCTAAGCCCAGCATACGATCGCTTTCTAACCACAATCCAGTTTCAATATTTTCGGCCGGCAGGGTTAAATAATAATTGGTATAATCGGGAGTAGTAAACGCATTATTTTGCCCTCCAGCTCTTTGTAAAGGCTCATCGTACGATGGTATATGCACCGAACCACTAAACATTAAATGCTCAAACAAATGTGCAAATCCAGTTTTGTCGGCTTCTTCATCGCGCGACCCCACCTTATAAGCTACATTTACAACTGCCAATGTAGATTCGGCTTGTGGGTGCACCACCACCGTAAGGCCATTGGCCAATTGCATTTGTTTAAATAATATCATTGTGTTGCCGATAGTTTTCCTGCAGCCTCTGCTGATAGCTCAAAAGTATTTTTTTTAGTTGATACGACTCAATCAACCTACAACTTTTTTACTATTCGTTTGTCATTCACCAAATAGCAAATCAACTTTGCCTCACACTTTATATTAACTATTCTATGGCGCCCAAAATAAAATTCAAGAAAGCCGGCTACACCCCAAAAAAGTTACTTTCTATTTACAAAGCTCTTATAACCCCCAGGCTCATCGAAGAAAAAATGCTTATCCTATTAAGGCAAGGTAAAATTTCGAAATGGTTTTCGGGTATTGGGCAAGAAGCCATTTCGGTGGGCGCTACTTTGGCTTTAAAGGCAGATGAGTACATCCTGCCCATGCACCGCAACCTGGGGGTTTTTACTACCCGCAACATTCCGTTAAACAAACTATTTGCGCAGTTTCAAGGGAAGCTGTCGGGTTTTACGCAAGGGCGCGACCGTTCGTTTCACTTTGGCACCAATGAACACCATATTGTGGGCATGATTTCGCATCTGGGACCGCAACTGGCGGTAGCCGATGGCATTGCGTTGGCCGATTTGTTAAGCAAGGAGAAAAAAACCACCTTGGTTTTTACTGGTGATGGTGGAGCCAGCGAAGGCGATTTCCATGAAGCCTTAAATGTAGCCGCTGTTTGGAACCTGCCTGTTATTTTTATGATAGAAAACAATGGATACGGACTTTCAACACCCAGCAGCCAGCAGTTTAAGTTTAAAAATTTTATAGATAAAGGGCCGGGATATGGCATAGAGGCTCATCAAATAGATGGCAATAATGTGTTGGAGGTGCACGCTACCATAGAGCGGCTGGCCAGGCAACTGCGTAGAAGCCCTCGCCCAGTAATTGTTGAAGCCATGACCTTTAGAATGCGAGGCCATGAAGAAGCTTCGGGCACTAAATATGTACCAAAAGACCTCATGGAATTTTGGGCCACCAAAGACCCCATCGAAAACTACGAAAACTACTTATTGAGCCAAGGCATACTTACCGATGAAGTTAGAGACCAATACAAACAACAAATTAAGCAACAAATTGAAGAAGGCCTGGAGCTAGCTTATGCCGAACCTATTCCTAAAGCCAATACAACCAAAGAACTGAAAGATGTTTATGCCCCCTACACGCAAACAGTAGTGGCTCCCTCCAGCCCTGCTACTACCGAAAAACGAATGGTGGATGCCATCTCGGACGGGTTAAGGCAATCGATGGAGAAGTACGAAGACCTGATATTTATGGGGCAGGACATTGCCGATTACGGTGGTGTTTTTAAAGTATCGGAAGGTTTCCTACAACAATTTGGCCCTGAACGTGTACGCAACACACCTATTTGCGAGTCGGCCTTATTTGGCATGGGGCTGGGTTTATCTATTAAAGGGCGAAAATCGGTGGTTGAAATGCAATTTGCAGATTTTGTAACCTCAGGGTTTAACCAGGTAGTTAACAATTTAGCTAAAGCTCATTACCGGTGGGGTCAAAATGCTGATGTGGTAGTACGCATGCCTACCGGTGCCGGAGTAGCGGCCGGGCCGTATCACTCGCAAAGCAATGAAGCCTGGTTTTTTCATACACCTGGCCTGGTATTGGTCTATCCTTCGAACCCCTACGATGCCAAAGGGTTGCTAACCGCAGCCATCGAAAACCCCAACCCCGTTTTATATTTTGAACATAAGCGGATGTACCGTTCGGTATCGGATAGCATTCCCAATAGCTACTATACTGTTGAAATTGGCAAGGCTGCACAGGTTACTGAAGGCAACGATGTTTCTATTATTACCTATGGTATGGGTGTGCACTGGGCAAAAGAGGCAGCCAATCAGTTTCCTGAAGTAACTTTTGATATTATTGATTTGCGCACCCTCATACCTTGGGATAAACAGGCAGTTGAAGCAAGTATAAAACGCACCGGCCGGGTACTTATACTACACGAGGACACCCTTACCGGAGGTATAGGAGCCGAAATTTCGGCCTATATTAGCGAACACTGTTTTATGCACCTGGATGCCCCCATTATGCGTGTTGCCAGCTTAGATACGCCTGTGCCTTTTGTTAGCAGCCTGGAAAACAATTTTTTACCAAATGCACGTTTAAAGGAAAAACTCCAATCTTTGCTGGATTTTTAGTAATTTGGCAGGTTGAGGCAGCAATGCCCGTTTATATTTGAACTTATATGGTGCTGGCCAAACGCGTATTATTAAGTGTACTGCTCACCTTACTTTTAGGTGCCGGGCAGCAGCTATATGCGCAAATTGATTCGCGAAACCAAAACAAGCCGGATAAAAAAGAAGCCACTTCGCACCGTAAGCGAAAAAAAGTAAAAAAAACCAAGAAAGAAAAAGCCCGTGCCAGTGGCAAAAAAATATATTCAAACAAAAAACAGAAAAGAAGGTCTAAAAAATCGTTTAAAAAAGGAGGCGATAAACC
>JALWRJ010000055.1 GCA_026994125.1 Cyclobacteriaceae bacterium
TCGCTGTAGTTGGCATTTGTATATCATCAGTTATCGCGTTGGGTGTTGTTACGGTTCCTGGAGGTGCAACTTGCTGGGTAGGAATGCCATAAATGGGCCACTGAGCACTAGTATATGTTACGCCATTTATAATGACATCATCGGTTAAAGTGGTACCAGCCGAACCATACACCCATTGCACCCAGCGTGATACATCATTTTGGTTAGACACCTCTGTCTCAAAAGGGGGAGTACAGTTAAAGGTACTTGCATCCAAAAGCCGTATGGGATTATTATCTCCAGCACATACATCCACGGTTTCTGCCGGGGCACCTGGCTCTACCCCAGCCGAGGTAACATCATGATCAATATCGTGAATTCCCAAATTGGCATTTGAAATATTATCCCACACAAGTGTTTGTTGAGGAATTAATCCATTTACGTTAAAACAAACCCCTACTCCCGTAATTGCCAGCCTCGCCACTACATTATAGGTACATAACGGCCCATTTAAGGGATAAATATTAGTACCTGTGGCCTGGTAGCCCGGTGCACCCGGAGCTGATGTTTCCCAAGTCGCATTTACTGCTGTATATACAGTAGGATTATTGTCAAGATCCCAATAAAACCGAATTTGATACGTTCCAGGAGGAGCTGCTATGTCTTCATTTGGGAACCGAAATCGAACTGTCCAATTAACTGTACGAGGTGCACACTTATTTGCTGCAGGCGCAAAATCACTAAAATTGTTAACAATATCATTACAAGTATAAATAGCTGCATAATCCTCACAACTCTTTTCCATGCTTGGATCTACCACTTCCCCATCTATATAAAATGTATTTTCCTTTTCATAAATAACAGGTTCAGATATATTATCGGCACTTACATCAAAATCGGTTACCTCAAAGGTAGTTTCGGCCAATGGAAATTTAGGAATTTCTTTATCGCCTTCGCCAAACGAAAAGATAAGCAACAAGACCGGTAAGAGAAGTAACGCCTTTAATTTGGGAGAAAACACAAAGTGCATGTACTAGTTGGGTTAAGTTTAGTTATAAAAGTTTGTTCAAGCCATTACATCGTTTATATACATATAGTACAAAGGATGTAACCGAATTTTAACACTTTTATAGGTTGATGGTTTTAACAATCTGTAAAAATTAGCATTCCTGTATTAAAATCCAACAAAAAACATATTTTAAGCATAATTTCTTTGTCTGTAGGTTTAAATATACCTACCACCAACTTCCTGTGCGTGGATAACCTTTAACTTTATTGCCTTTTTAATAGGGTAGCTACCCGGTAAATATATACCTTTGCATCCCATAAGTTTATACAGCACAAAACAGACTACAACATCGTACTTATGGCCTCCAATAAAACTGCTAAGTATATTTTTGTTACCGGTGGTGTTACCTCCTCCCTGGGCAAAGGCATTATAGCTGCCTCGTTAGCTAAGTTATTACAAACCAGAGGGTTTTCGGTTACCATCCAAAAATTTGATCCCTACATTAACATTGACCCCGGTACATTAAACCCCTATGAACATGGGGAGTGCTATGTAACCGATGATGGAGCCGAAACGGATTTAGACCTGGGGCATTACGAGCGTTTTTTAAATATACCCACTTCCCAGGCCAATAATGTAACTACAGGCCGTATTTACAATAACGTGATTACCAAAGAACGAAGAGGCGATTATTTAGGCAAAACCGTGCAGGTAATTCCACACATAACAGACGAACTAAAAGCCAATTTTTTCAAATTAGGCCAAACAGGAAAATATGACATTGTAATTACCGAAATTGGTGGATGTGTAGGAGACATTGAATCGCTGCCCTTTATTGAAGCAGTACGGCAGGCTAAACTGGAACTAGGCCCGCACGATTTTGTATCTATTCATTTAACGCTTATCCCCTATTTAGCTGCCGCCAAAGAACTAAAGACCAAGCCCACCCAACACTCGGTTAAGCAGTTGCAGGAAGCGGGTATCCAAACCGATATTTTGGTAGGCCGTACCGAAAAACCCCTGCCGGCCGACATCCGTAAAAAGTTGGCCTTATTTTGCAACGTGCAGCTAAACGATGTAATTGAGGCCATGGATGCCGAAACCATTTACGATGTACCTATATTAATGCGTAAAGAAAAACTGGCCGAACGTGTATTAACCAAGCTAAAACTACCCAAATCGGAACCCAACCTGGACGAATGGAAACAATTTTTAGGAAGGTTAAAAAACCCCACCGAAGAGGTTACCATTGGCTTGGTGGGCAAATATGTTGAACTACAAGATGCCTACAAATCCATTGTAGAATCGTTTGTGCATGCCGGAGCCTCTAATGAATGTAAGGTTAACTTAGCCTGGATTTCATCGGAAAGTATTACTCCAAAAAATGTAAGTGAAACCCTTAAAGGGTTAAACGGTGTATTAGTAGCTCCTGGGTTTGGCGAACGGGGTATAGCAGGTAAAATTGAAGCAATAAAATATGTACGTGAGCACAACATACCTTTTTTTGGCATTTGCTTAGGTATGCAATGTGCCGTTACCGAATTTGCCCGTAATGTGCTGGGCTACAAAGATGCCGCCTCAACCGAAATGGATAACAATACAACCCACCCGGTAATCGACATTATGGAAGAACAAAAAAAGATTACCAATAAAGGTGGTACAATGCGATTAGGTGCGTATTCTTGCAAGCTGAAAAAAAGTTCTAAAGCGTTTACCGCGTATGGAAAAACACTTATTTATGAACGGCACCGGCACAGATACGAGTTTAACAACTCCTATTTAAAAGAAATGGAAAAAGCAGGTTTAAAAGCCAGTGGTATAAACCCCGATAGCCAATTGGTTGAAGTAATAGAATTGGACAACCACCCTTGGTTTGTAGGCACGCAATACCACCCGGAGTTAAAAAGCACCGTGCAAAATCCACATCCTTTGTTTGTGCAATTTGTAAAAGCTACTATTCAAAATAAAAAAACAATTAGTTAACTATAAAAAATGGACAAAAATCAAGCAACAGGTTTATTATTAATAAGCCTAATGGTAATGGTTTATTTATATTTCTTTGGAGGGCAACCCGAAACCAACCCACCGGTAGCCACCACTACCGAACAGGTGGCTCCAACCACACAAAACAAACCCGAGATTAACCAAGCTCCGGCCACCCTGCCCGACTCGGTACTTGCCTTGCTAAACCAACAACAATATGGTGTATTTGCTAACGCAGTAAACGGCAATGCACAACAAATTACTATAAACACTAAAGACCTAAGAGTACAATTTAGTACACAAGGAGGTGTAATTGAAGAAGTGGAACTTAAAGGATATAAAACCTATAGTAAAGAACCGCTCATTTTAACCGATGCTGCCCACCGCAAACAAGAATTATTTGTAAAACAAAACGGGCGCGAAATAAACCTGTATAACCTTTACTATAAGGTAGATAAGCAAGTAAAAAATGATACCACCTGGGTAACTTTTACCCTTACAGATATGGCAGGTGGTACGCTATCGCAAATTTACCGCATTCCAAATACCGGTTTTACTATTGATTACAGCATTCATGCAGAGGGAATTAATGGTCTTTTTTCGAACGATGCCACTTTAAACTGGAATAGCCAACTAAAAGCCACTGAAAAAGACGTAGTTACTTCGCGCAATAAAGCTACTATTACATACTACCAGCCCGGGGAAGGATTTGACGAATTAAGCGAGCGCAGCACCGATACCCAAACCGAAACCCTAACCAACCTAAGCTGGATAGGGTTTAAGCAACAATTTTTTACGGCTGCCATCATTTCCAAACAAGGGATTTCAAAAGGTGTCCTTAGCCTCGAAGTAGATAAATCACGTACCGATATTGATAAAGTGGCAGCTGCTTCGTTAACCTTACCGGCTAGCCCTCAAGGCATTCAACTAACCTACTACTACGGCCCCAATAATTACCAGGTAATGAATAAGGTAACCGAAGGATTTAACAAAAATGTGTACCTTGGGTTTGCCGGTATCAACCTGATTAACAAATGGTTAGTGGTTCCTATCTTTAACTGGCTCGACAACTACATCTCAAGCTATGGGCTAATCATTTTTATATTAGTGCTTTTTATTAAACTAATTTTATCTCCTCTATCCTATAAGTCCTATTTATCGATGGCCAAAATGAAGGTGTTAAAACCCGAATTGGATGAAATAAAAAAGAAAACAGGCGATGATCAGCAGAAGTTTCAACAAGAGCAAATGAAACTGTACCAGCAGGTTGGGGTAAACCCGTTAAGCGGTTGCATGCCTATGCTGTTGCAAATGCCCATTTTGTATGCCATGTTTAGTTTTTTTCCAAGCTCCATAGAGCTGCGGCAACAACCCTTTTTATGGGCCGAAGACCTATCAACCTATGATTCTATTATGACCTTGCCATTTCATATTCCACTTTATGGCAACCATGTTAGCCTCTTTGTTATATTAATGACGGCCTCCACCATATTATACACCTGGAGTAATAACCAAATGAGCACTGCCCAGGGACCAATGAAAAGTGTTTCGTACATGATGCCCGTCATTTTCATGTTTATACTAAATAGCTTTCCGGCTGCTTTAAGCTATTATTATTTCCTTTCAACACTAATAACTTTTGGCCAGCAAACAGTAATTAAAAGGTTTATTGATGAAGATAAAATACTTGCCATTTTAGAAGAAAACCGAAGAAAAGGCGGTAAAAAGAAATCGAAATTTATGGCCAGGCTCGAAGACGCAATGAAAGCAAGTGAAGAAGCTCAAAAAAAGAAAAAGAAAAAATAACGCTAAAAGGTATTTCGTGTTGAGTTGTGGTAATTTAACATGAATGAGAGCTGGCGAACTGATATTTTAAAATAGTTATTTGTTGTAAGGATTATTCTCATATCTTTGCTGATGCTTCAATACATAGGGTACCACTAATATGCGAACCTTATAAAGTTGATTTTTAAAGTTAGTAATACGCTTAGGCAACACGTTTTTTATGGGAAAAGTAATCGCAATAGCAAATCAAAAAGGAGGAGTAGGTAAAACCACAACAGCCATCAACTTAGCTGCTAGTTTGGCCGCACTCGAAAAAAAAACACTTATTATTGATGCCGACCCACAGGCCAACAGCGCATCTGGAGTAGGTATAGATCCAAAATCGATTGAAGTAAGCATTTATGAGTGCATGGTAGATGGCGCTCCCATCGAAAATGCCATTTTAGAAACCAATACCGAAAACTTACACCTCATACCTTCGAACATAGACCTGGTAGGAGCCGAAATTGAAATGGTAAACCTGGAAGGTCGCGAAGAAAAAATGAAGCAAGCCATTGCCCCAATTTCGGATAGCTACGATTATATAATTATTGACTGCTCACCTTCGCTGGGTCTCATTACCATTAATGCCATGACGGCCGCACACAGTATAATTATACCCGTGCAGTGCGAATACTTTGCACTTGAAGGCTTGGGTAAATTGCTCAATACTATTAAAATAATTCAAACCAGATTAAATACCGAATTAAGTATAGAAGGCATTTTGCTTACCATGTACGATACACGTTTGAGGCTATCAAACCAGGTGGTGGAAGAAGTACGTATGCACTTCCAGGATTTGGTATTCGATACCATTATTCCACGGAACATAAAGCTCTCCGAATCGCCCAGTTTTGGCGTACCTGCCTTAGAGCACGATGCCGATAGCAAAGGAGCCATCAGCTACCTAAATTTAGCTAAAGAAATTATTGATAACAACACCCTATGAGTGCAAAAAGGAAAAATGCGTTAGGCCGTGGGCTGGGTGCCTTGCTAAACGATAGCCCGGCCAACAAACCTACCATGCCTAAAAAAGCAGTAGTAACACCCGGCCTTGCCATTAACGAAATAGCCATTGAGCAAATTGAGGTAAACCCCTACCAACCTCGTACGCATTTTGACGAAACTGCCCTGCATGAACTAAAAGATTCGATTAAAACCCAGGGAATTATACAGCCAATAACGGTACGCAAGTTAGCTAATAATGCCTACCAACTTATTTCGGGCGAACGCAGGCTGCAAGCTTCTAAACTGGCTGGGCTGGCTAAAATACCCGCTTACATACGCCAAGCCGATGACCAGCAAATGTTGGAAATGGCAATTATCGAAAATATTCAACGCGAAGACCTAAACGCTATTGAAGTAGCCTTAAGCTACCAACGCCTGCTATCGGAATGCAACTTAAAACAAGAAGAACTAGGCGAGCGAGTAGGTAAAAAACGCAGCACGGTAACCAATTATTTACGGCTGCTAAAACTCCCCCCCGATGTGCAACTGGCTATTAAAAATGGGCAACTAAGCATGGGGCATGCACGAGCACTTATTAGCATCGATACCATTGATGCACAACTGGAAGTATTTAAAAAAATTGTGCAACAAGGCCTGTCGGTTCGTAAAACTGAAGAACTGGTACGGTTATTGACTACCAATACAACTATCGAAACAAAAAAAGCTGAAACGCACGAAAGGGCCGAAATTCAAAAATTACAGTCGGAACTCTCGTCACATTTTGGCTCTAAAATTAAAATTAAAGCAGACAATAAAAACAGGGGCGAAATAAAAATACCGTTTGTTTCTACACAAGATCTGAACCGCATACTCGATATCTTAGACATCCATTTATGAAGCCATTTTTAGTACTGTTTATACTACTAGCAAGCTGGGCAAGGGCAACTGCGCAGGAAGTTGCAACAGACAGTACCAAAACCAACCAACCTGCTTTTTATGAGCAAGATAGCTTGATGGGTTTTCGTAGCCTGGATACCCCCAAAGATGCCGAAACCATTGAAATGTTTTATAAAAACCACGACCCCAACAAAGCGGCCTTGTACTCTGCCATCTTACCCGGCCTGGGCCAGGCCTACAACAAAAAATATTGGAAGATACCCTTTGTATGGGGAGGAATTGCCGGTTTTGCTTACCTGATAGACTGGAATAACGACCAATACCAATCATTTAAAAAAAACCTGGCGTACGAAATTGCACAAAATCCTAATTTTCCTAACAATACCCCATACGATGCCGAAACCCTTAAAAGCGGGCGCGACCAATACCGTAGAAATAGAGATATGTTCATTATTTTTGGCGTTATGTTTTACATGCTAAATATTATAGATGCACATGTAGATGCCCATTTAATTGAGTTTGATGTAAATAAAGATTTATCTGTACAGCTTAAACCTACAATACAAAATACTCATAACAGCCGGTATGCAGGCGGGCTTAGCTTAGCACTCCATTTTTAATTATGAAAATAGCACTGGTAGGATACGGAAAAATGGGCATTGCCATTGAAGAGTTGGCCAAAGAAGCCGGCCACACCATATCGTTTAAAATTAGTAAGGAAAACCGCAAAGAACTCACACAACTAAACCCAAAAAACACAGATATAGTTATTGAATTTAGCCACCCCGAATGTGCCGTTGAAAACATAACAAAATGCCTGGAGGCTCAACTTCCCGTAGTATGTGGCACCACCGGCTGGTTAGCACACTGGCATAAAGTGGCCGAAATTTGTAACACCACCAACGGCAGCTTTTTTTATGCTTCCAACTACAGCATTGGTGTAAACTTATTTTTTAAACTAAACGAATTTGCAGCCCGCCTAATGGCACATCAAAATTATAGTGTTAGCCTGCACGAAACCCACCATACCGAAAAAAAAGACAGCCCCAGTGGCACAGCAATAACCTTGGCCGAACCTATTTTGGATGCACGTGGATTAAAAACCTGGGTAAATCATACATCTAACCAAGCCGATACGCTTGAAATTATCTCTAAACGTGAGCCAGGTGTTCCCGGCACACACACAGTAAGCTACAGGTCAGCGGTAGACGAAATTGCCCTTACTCATACCGCCCACACCCGCAGAGGCTTTGCCAAAGGAGCTTTGGCCGTAGCCGAATGGATGGTAGCAAAACAACCGCAAGGGATGTTATCCATGAAAGATTTTCTTAGTTTTTAAAGGATGGGCATTATAAAATTGGATTTTTCTATAATAAACACATCCTTTGTAAGTTTTTAATGGCGAAAGGTCAACGTACACTCAAAAAATTATAGTAGCAAAATGGAGCAAGAACAAAACAAAAAAAAAGGTTTATTTAGTTTTTTAACTTTTAAAAAGAAGCAAGAGGAAAAACCTAAATCTAAAATAAAAGAATGGACAGATGCCATTGTATTTGCGGTAATAGCAGCTACCCTTATTAGGTGGTTATTCATGGAAGCATTTACCATTCCTACCCCCTCCATGGAAAAATCGTTGCTAGTAGGCGATTTCCTTTTTGTAAGCAAGCTGCATTACGGAGCGCGCACCCCGGCCACCCCCTTGCAAGTACCATTAACTCACCAATACATCTGGGGTACCAAAATACCTTCGTACCTCGATTGGATTCAACTGCCTCAATACCGATTGCCCGGCTTTTCCAGTGTAAAACGAAACGATGTAGTGGTGTTTAACCACCCTACCGAGTTGCAGTATCCGGTAGATTTAAAAACAAACTACATAAAACGTTGCATTGGCATAGCAGGTGACAAAATTGAAGTAAGGGATATGCAGGTGTATATTAACGATAAACCTATTGAAAACCCGCCTAAAATGCAGTATAAATATTTTATTACTACAACCGAAAATATCAATCAACGGGTGTTCGATAAATACGATATAACCGAAGTGTACCAAATGGCTAATGGATATCTGGTATTTACCATGCCACAAACGGCCAAGGAGCTAGCTAAGTTGCCATTTATTAAAGATATTCAGGTAATAGAAGGTAAAGAAGGTCAAGCAGAAGCCCGCATTTACCCCGATGCTAGTAAATACCCTTGGAACACTGACTTTTGGGGGCCTATTATTATACCTGCTGAAGGCATGACCATTGATATTAACAATGAAACCCTTACCAAATAT
>JALWRJ010000056.1 GCA_026994125.1 Cyclobacteriaceae bacterium
TATTTCATAACTATGGGTGGCAGATTTGTTCCATTGCCCTTGGTGCATACCCCGTATTTTATCGGGCAAGTTGCGCATAAGCATAATAATTTCGGCTATGGCAAGCTCTACCACCGAGCGCGTATTGCTGTAAGGAGCATTAAAAACAGCTATGCCTCGCTTGGTGGCTTCTTCCAGATTAATTTGGTTAGTGCCTATGCAAAAAGCACCAATGGCCATTAAACGATTGGCATGTTCCAGTACTTTTTTAGTAATGTTTGTTTTAGAGCGTATGCCTAAAATAGAAACATTTTTTATGCGTTCACATAGCTCCGTTTCGTCTAAGCTCGTGGCGATAAGTTCCACATCAAAGCCGCCTTCGGTAAGTGCTTTTTTTGCATTCTCATGAATACCTTCGAGTAATAATATTTTAATCTTGTTTTTGGGGTAGGATAACTTTTTCATTAGAAATAAAGTTTAAAAAATCGTTAAAATTGGCGGCTACACAATCGGCATATTTGGTTACCGAAGGCCTGTGGATGTTTTCGGTATAGGCTACAAAGTAATCTGCATAACCTGCTTTTTTTATTTCGTAATCGGTGTAACCATCGCCAATTACCACTACCGGTTTGGGTAATTGTAATTGCTTCACCAGCAAAGGCTTACCCCCGTCCATACTAAGTGGGTTGTGGGGGTCAAATCCTGTTATGTTGTTGTTTTTCCAGGTAAAATTATTGGCAAATACTTGCCGGGAGCTAATGCCATACTCGGCTACCACGGGCACTATAAAGTCTTTAAAACCACTGCTTACGATATAAATTTGATGTTGGTGTTCTAAGAAAAAATGACGGTTTGCTTTAATACTTTTTGATACATTCTTTTTTAGTATTTCTACCAGGCTGTATAATTGGGTTCGGGTGCAGGTAAGCAACTCCATACGTTGCTTTAGCGATTCGCGAAACGAAAGTTTACCGGCCATGCCCAACTCCGTAATTGCTGCAATTTCTTTAGTTTTTTTCTCTTTGTCAGAGCCGGTTAACACCAAACCCGCCAGTACATCCAGTGCTTCGGTTGAGGTAAAAGTACTATCGAAATCAAAAATAAATTGAGCAGTGCCGGGCATAAAAAATGCAAATATTATATGGCTAATAGTTAATTTAAGCGAACAAAATTAGAGAGTGGAATGTGAAAAGCAATTTTTATTTCACTTAAAATATTAATTATTTTCAGCAGGGGTGTAAGTGTTGTAACAATCTCTAATTTTAACCAAAAACTCATAATCACTGGCATGTGCCACAAAGTAATCGGTTAAGCCACAGTATGCTTTAAAAGCTTCTAATTCCTGGCCCGTATAGCCGGTAAGTTCCCACACAATATCCGATTCGTAGCGTTTGGCAACCCATTGCTTTACTTCTTCTTGTTTTAGTATCTCTTCGAGTTTTCTTTTTTGTTTACCTTCTTTGCTTAGCCAGTTGTATAGTAAGCTTACCGGGTTTAGCAGGGTGGCTTTTACCTCTTTTTGTTGGCCTTGGTAGCCAAAACTAAACAGAGCCGGTTGAGGTGTGGGCCTAAACAAATACTCGGCTCGTGGCTCTTCTTTGGCTATAATATCTACATTTTGTAAGCCTACTGTTACGGTTTGTAGTGTAATGGTAAAATAATTACTTTGAGCCAGGTCGGCAGGTTTTAGCTTAAAATAATAGGTTTTGTAGCCTACTGCCGATATCCTTAGCAAGTGCGAGGTATGCATTTGTATCGAAAAAAAACCACCGGCATCGGTAACGGCCAGGTCGTTGGTTTGTGTGTTTAAAATATGTACACCTTCGATGGGTGTTTTAGCCGGAGAAATGATTTCGCCCGAAAGTAGCAGGTAACCCGATTCAGCCGGTTGTGCAGCCAAAAAGGTGTAGGCTAGCAGGTACAAGTGAAAAGATAAGATTACTTTTTTAGGCGGCATTTAGTTTGTTAGGTTGCACTTGTTGCTATCAACGAACAAATCAGTAAAAAAGTTTGTATTTTAGTTGTATGAAAACGGTTGTTTTTGTTGGGTGTTATCTTATTCCTTTGCTTATGCTTGGCCAGGGCAACGACCCTACTTTTGCGTTAACCAAAGGCGACCAAATTGAAGACTTAATGCTAAGGTACAACGAGTTGGGCGAATTTAATGGTTCTATTTTAATTATTGAGCATGGTAAGCTTATTTATGAAAACACCCTTGGCTTTTCCGATTTCGAGCAGCATGAACCCCTCGATGCTTATACCCCTTTTTACCTGGCTTCTATTGCTAAACCATTTACGGCTTTGGGCATTTTAATGATGGTTGAAGAGGGTAAAATTGCGCTTGATGATAAGCTGCAGCGTTTTTTTCCGGTTTTACCGGCTAATTATCAATCCATTACCATCCATCAGTTATTAACACACACTTCGGGAGTTAAAGATTATTTTAAAATGAAAGAACTGCCCAGAGGGCTCACTAATATGCAGGTTATTAATTGGTTGATGGCTACCCCAACACTCGATTTTGCCCCCGGAACTAAATACAGGTATTCTAATTCGGGATATGTTTTGCTAGCTATGGTTTTGCAGGTGGCTTCGGGGCAGTTGTACGAAGATTTTATGCAAGAGCGTATATTTAATCCCTTACAGATGGAACACAGCTTTGTACTTACCGAGCGTAATACATTACCGGGTGTAATTGCCAAGGGTTATACGGCCAAATTAAAACCCGATGAGTACACCTTGCACACGTATGGCGATGGAGGTGTGTTTTCTACAGCCAATGACTTGGCCAAATGGAGCCGGGCTTTAACTACTTATTCGCTTGTTTCGGCCGAGCTTATGCAGCAGGCATACACACCGGTGCAGTTGGCCAATGGGCAGGTGCATCGGTATGGCTATGGTTGGGATATTGGCAATAACCTGGAAGGTAAATTGGTGTTTCATACCGGTGGTTTGGCGGGTTATCGAACCTATATCGAGCGACAACTGGCCACCGGCAATGTGCTTATCTTGCTTACCAATACCAGCAACCCACATATTTTAGAAATTCGTAACAAGCTGGTTAAAATATTGGATGGGCGCCCTTATACCATGCCCGAAGATTAGTTGCCGTTTGCCAATTATTGATTTACCTCTTTTTTAAGTGATTCCATAGCTGCCTGGCACCCCTGTATAAAGGTAGTTACCCGTTCGGCCAGCGTATCGGTATGTTGCTGCGATCTTCCATCGGTTTCCAGGCTTTGCACCAAAGGTATAAGTTTAGTTATACCCAGCAGGGAAAGGTTAGGTTTTATTTTATGGGCTAAATCGCCTGTTTTAACCCAGTCTTTTTGGTCGCAAGCCTGCTGCATGCCTGCCAGCAAAGGTGGGGTTTGCTCTAAAAAGGCAGTTATAATTTCGTTTACAAATTCCATGTTGCCATCCGATATGGTTTTTAGGTGCTCTAAATTAGCCTGAGGGGTATCAGTAACACTTGCACTTGCTTTGCTGGCAACAGGTGTATAGTATTTTTGAATTACGTTGTAAAGTTCATCGGGGATAAACGGTTTTGATATATAATCGTTCATGCCAATGTCAAGGTAATCCTCTTTTTCGCCCTTAATGGCATTGGCGGTAAAGGCAATAATAGGTACTTCGTTTTTTGGAGAAGTAAAACTTTTACGTATCATTTGAGTGGCTTCCAGGCCATCCATTACCGGCATATGCACATCCATTAAAACAATGTTGTAGTTTTTTTTACGAAGCATTTCCAGGGCAATTTCGCCATTTACTGCTTCATCGCAAATGCAACCCCATTTTTTTAAAATAGTAGAGGCGTACAGCCGGTTAATGTCGTTGTCTTCTACCAACAGCACGCGCAACCCGGCAAAACTTTTTTTATTTTTTTTCTTCGGCCCGGTGTTAACTTCGTGGCTTTTATGAATCAGGTCGCTTTCGGTACCAATGGCATATGGAATACTAAAGAAAAAACTTGTGCCTTGGTTTACTTTACTTTCTACCCGAATAGAGCCGCCTTGCAGTTCAACCAATTGTTTGGTGATGGCCAATCCCAGCCCGGTGCCTCCGTATTTGCGGGTAATGCTCTCATCAGCTTGTTTAAAGGTTTCAAAAATATGTTCTATTTTTTGGGCACTTATGCCAATACCGGTGTCGTGTACCTCAAAATTTACCATAGCCATTTTTTTATTTTGCTTTTGAAACGATAGCTTAATGGTTATGCCGCCCTGGTTAGTAAATTTTATAGCGTTGTTTACCAGGTTTATGAGTATTTGGCTAAGGCGTACCGGATCGCCCAGCAGTACCATTTTATTTTTGGTAGCCGGTTGGTAGTTTATGGTTAGGTTTTTTTCGGTGGCTTGTAGTTCTAACGAATTTATAACCGATTCTACCTGGTAATCTATATCGAACCCAATTTTTTCTAAGGCCACTTTGCCCGATTCAATAACAGAGTAATCCAGTATGTCGTTTATAATTACTTTTAGGTTATCGGCCGAGTGTTTTATTGCATTTAGGTATTTACCTTGTTCTTTCGATTGCATGGTGTTGCTTAGCAAATCTACCATTCCGGCAATGCCGTTTACTGGAGTACGTATTTCGTGGCTCATATTGGCCAAAAATTGCTCTTTGGCTTTTTGGGCTTCTATTAATTCTTGCTGGTCTTGTTTACGCCCCGAAATATCACGGCAATCTAAAATTAAGGCCTCAATATTATCTTTATGTTTTAAGTTGATGGAGTTAAACTCCAGGTATTTATAGCTTCCGTTTTGGCACAAAAATTCAAATTCGATATTTGAATTATAGGGCAGGTTTGTACTTTCTTTAAAAGCTCGTTTAAATTTTTTGAGCTGCTTAGGGTGGATATAATCGAAAAAATATTTACCGGTAAGCGATTCGTAGCCAATGGTTTTTTTTACCGATGGGTTATGGTAGGCTATGTTGGCGTTATAATCTACAATAAATATGATGTCGGAACCATCTTCTACCACGGTTTTGTAGAATTTTTCTTCGAGTAAATATTTGGTAAGGCTACTCATGTTGATTATCTTTTAGATGCCTGTAAATGGTTGATTTTCCTATATTTAGGAGCTTAGCAACCTTGAGTACATTATGGTTGTATTTTTCAAGGAAGTGGTTAATAATGCGTTGCTCGTATTCTTTCAATGTAAGTTCCTCGTAAATTAAGCTGTCTTCTTCTTTTAAGGTTTTAAACGAAATATCTTGCGGCTGAATTTCCTCACCACTGCCCATTACAGCAGCCAGTTCAACAATAGATTTAAGTTCGCGTACATTGCCTGGGTAGGGGTACGACATGAGTTTTTCTTTGGCGGCTTTGCTGAGGCGGCTGCAACTAAGTTCGTTCTCGGTACAAAAGTCTTCTAAAATTTTATTGGCAATAATAATAATGTCTTTACCACGGTCGCGCAATGGGGGCATTTCAATAGGTAAGCCCAATAAACGGTAGTATAGGTCTTCTCTAAAATTTCCAGCATTTACTTCGGCTGCCAGGTCTTTATGGGTAGCTACAATTATGCGCGGGTTTATTTTTATTACTTCGTTGCCTCCAATGCGGCTTAGTTCTTTTTCTTGCAGTACACGAAGCAACTTGGCCTGCAAATTAATGTCCATTTCGCCAATTTCGTCTAAAAACAGCGTACCGTTATTGGCTTCCTCAAACTTACCAATGCGCCTGGTTACGGCACCTGTAAAAGCTCCTTTTTCGTAGCCAAAAAGTTCACTTTCGAGTAAATCTTTTGGAATAGCCGCTATGTTTACCGCCACAAATTTTCCCTTGTTGCGGTTCGAATTGTAATGAATTGCCTTAGCAGCCAACTCCTTACCGGTTCCGGTTTCGCCCGTAATGGATACGGTAATGTTTGTTTTAATGGCCTTGCTTAGGAGTTCAAACGTATTTTTTATAGCCGGGCTGCTGCCAATAATACTCGATTCAAAATCGTATTTTTGACTTATTTCTTTTTTTAAATGATTAATTTCCTGCACCAACGAAACATTTTTGAGGGCATTGTTTAGGCTGTTTAACAGGCGGTCTTTGGTTTCTTCGTCTTTGGTTATATAGTCGTAGGCACCTTGTTTTAGCAGGTTTACCGCAGTTGAAATGTTTTCCTGCCCCGAAATAATGATTACATGAATACCCGGGTCGGCTGCTTTTATTTGTTTTAGAATTTCTTCGCCTGTTAAGTCGGGCAATGAGTAATCGAGGGTAATAATTTGGGGTGATTGGTGCAACTGAGCCAGGCAGTCTTTACCGTTTTCGAAGAGTTGAACTTCAAAATCGGGGTTTAAATCGAGTACGTATTTTAAGAATTTGCTATATACGGGGTCGTCTTCTACGGCAAATATTTTAATAGTGTTAGATTTGTGCATAAGGTGTATGTTGGCCTGGCTAAAAGTTACTTTTACTGGTTTTCACAACTAAAATACTAAAAAGACTGTTTACATTGTCTAAAAATAACCGATATCTTGCCCGCAATGAAATCTTTTAATACTATGCTTAATTAATTTAATTTTCTGCTAATTTTACAGTTCGTTTAAAGCCGTTGCAGCTTGGCAATTGTTTTAAATTTTACCTTCGAGTTAAATCCAAAAACAAGTTATGATTCAGGAATTTGAAAACTTAGAACCACAGGAAAAAGAATTAATGATGGGCTTACCTGTATATGTGGCGGTACTTATTGCGGGTGCCGATGGCGAAATTGATAATAAAGAAGTTAGCAGAGCCATTTATTTAGCTAACGATAAAATGAAACATGCGCGCAAAGACTTAATTCCTTACTACCGTGAAGCCAACCAGGATTTTGAAGATAAATTAAAAATGCTCATTGCAAATTTGCCTAAAGATGTGAAAGAAAGGCAGGAAATTTTGGTATCGAAACTAAAGGAAGCCAATGCAGGATTTAAAAAGTTGCCTAAAAAATTTGCCATTGAGTTGTACGCAAGCCTAAAAGAAATAGCTAAGAGTATTGCCGAGGCTTCGGGGGGTGTTTTTGGGTATATGAGTATCGATTATGAAGAATCGAAACTGATTGACTTAAAAATGATAAAGGATCCTTCGCTTTAGCAAACGGTTTATTTTAAAATGGGTTTAAGCACTTCAAGCTTACCATCTATGCTGTCGGCCGGGTAGGGTAGCCCCAAAATATGTGCTACCAGCGGATATACATGCACGTTTTCGAAGGTGGTTAGGTTGGTTGGCTTAAATGCCGGCCCGGTGGCATAAAATATGGCACCCATCGCTAGGCTTTTATGGGGTTCGTACCCATGGGTGCTATTTCCTTTTACTATGGGGTGCTTCCTTTTACCAAAAGTATATGGAGGTTTAGGCATAATAACTAAATCGCCTATACGGGCAAGGTTTTTAGTGTAGTGAAAACGTTTAGGAATATTGTTTTTTAAATAAACGTGGTAGCGGGTGGTGTCTTGCTTTAGTACATGGTATAGCGAATCAATTCTGGCGGAATCAGCACTATACACCATGGCCGGAAAACTAGGTGTTACACGCATATCTTTGGGCAACATATCTTCTAAATAAATTACCTGTTGGTTATCTACCTCTAACATGCCATGATCCGACACTACAATTATATTTACCGGCAAGTTAAGCTGGTGTACACGTTGAACCAAAGCACCAATAGTGGAATCCATTTCTAAAACGCCTTCTTTGATTTCGTTTGAGTTGGGGCCGTACCTATGCCCAAGGTCGTCAATTTTTGAAAAGTAGAGGGTAATAAAGTGGGGGCGTTTATGTTCGGGTAATTGCAGCCACTCAATAACTTGGTTTACCCTGTCTGCATGGCTAATTTTACCATTGTACTTGTAATAATATGTTGGGTAGGTTTGTTTAATGGGAGCTTCGCTACCTACCCAAAACATGCTGGCGCTAACCATTTGGTGCTGATCGGCCAATACCCAAAGGGGTGTGCCATTATAAAATGCCGGGCTTTCAACCATAGCCCGGTTTCTAATTTCGTAAGTTAAATCCAGTTTTCGATCGTAAAATTCGTTCGATACTAACCCGTTATGGCCGGGATATAACCCCGATACTAACGCATAATGATTGGGAAAGGTTTTGGAAGGAAACGAAGGAAGCATACGCTCGGCCTTTACCTTAAAACTAAGCAGGTTTTTTGCGCCATACCGTTTGGCATAGTCGTACCTAAAACCATCCATCGAAATGAGTAACACATACGGTTTTTGCAGTTGCTCTTCCGAATTGGTCAGGCTGCCTATAATTTGCTTTTGCCGGGTAGTGGCAGAAACCTTGGTTTGTACGCTTGTGTTTTGTTGGCAGCTAACCAACAGCATAAGGATGAATAAGAAATAAATAAAATGTTTCATGCCAGCATAAATTACGGTTAGGTACCCGGTAAAGGTAGTTTTGTACCTAACCGTAATGATAGGTTAAATAAATTAAAATTGACTTATTCCGAAACGGTTATTTGTTCAATCAAATCGCCTTCGTTTATTAAATCAATTACTTCCAGGCCTTCTACCACTTTGCCAAAGCATGTGTGGTTTCGGTCTAAATGAGCCGTGTTTTCGCGGCTGTGGCAAATAAAAAATTGGCTTCCACCGGTATCGCGCCCTGCATGTGCCATCGATAGCACCCCCCGGTCGTGGTATTGGTTATCGCCATCCAGTTCACACTTAATGGTATAGCCCGGGCCTCCGGCTCCCGTGCCATCGGGGCAACCGCCCTGGATAACAAAATTGGGGATTACCCGATGAAAGGTAAGCCCATCATAGAAGCCATCCTTAGCGAGTTTTACAAAGTTAGCTACCGTATTTGGTGCATCTTTTTCATAAAATTCTACTTTCATTGCCCCTTTCGAAGTTTTTATTTCTGCTGTTTTCATGTGTTTGTATAACTTTTTATTGGCCAAGCCAAGTTTGAAAAATAATTGTGCAAA
>JALWRJ010000057.1 GCA_026994125.1 Cyclobacteriaceae bacterium
AGTTTTATGCGATGCGTAATCTGTTACAAGCTTACCAAAAAAGGTTAGTCAATTTAACCTCCAATAATAAGTCGTTATTATTACGAAAATTATTGGCCGGGCAATACGTAGATATGCACCGGTTCGATTTTTTAAATAAACAGCCTTCCTTCGAATTAGTTAAGCAACTTATAGCCGGCAAAAAGCATATTACCCTGGCACCGGTGGCTGATAGCCGTGATGAAAATGTAAACCATGTAAATAGAGACCTTACACGTTTAAATCGGCTGGCCAACTTTTTGTTTGAGGAGCATGGTTCTAAAGATTTATATGTGGGTTGGCCTTTTGTACGGGGTAAGTTTTCGGACGGCACACATGTACATGCTCCGGTTGTGTTTTTTCCGGTGCAGCTAACCCAGCAGGGTGCCCAATGGCAACTATCTCCAAGGGGCGATGCCAATGCCGTGCTTAATAAATCGTTTTTACTGGCCTACGGTTATTATAATGGAATTAATATAGGCGAAGAAATTACCGAGCGCAACCTGGAAGACTTTGATACCGACCACCTGGTGTTTATTACCAGCTTGTACCAATTTTTAAAAGATAGCCCCATTGAGTTAAATTTTAACAGCGATAATTTTACCCAAAAACTTTATTATTTTTCTGAGTTTAACAAACAATCGTTCGATGAGCTTCATAAGGATGGCGAATTGAAGTTGTACCCCGAAGCGGTACTGGGTATTTTCCCTCAAAGTGGATCGTACCTGGTACCCGATTACGAAAAATTACAAGAAGAAACAGGTTTTACCGATTTGGAATCTTTCTTTTCTTCACGCCATTCCATCTCAAATGATGATACCAAATATACTTTTTTAAATAGGGTAAAAGAAGAAGTTACTTTTACGCCACTAAAAATGGATGCCTACCAGGAAAATGCGCTTAAAGCAGCAAAACTGGGGAAATCATTTGTTGTGCAAGGGCCTCCCGGTACAGGCAAATCGCAGCTAATATGTAATTTAATTTCCGATTTTATAGCCCGCGGCAAACGAGTATTGCTGGTGAGCCAAAAACGGGCAGCGCTGGATGTAGTGTACCAACGGTTCGATGAGCTGGACATGCAACCTTTTATGGGGTTGGTGCACGATTTTAGAAACGACCGAAAAGCTATTTATGAACAAATAGCAAGGCAAATTACTAAAATTGAAGAGTATAAACAGCTAAACAACAGCCTGGATGTGATTCAATTAGAAAGGCAATTTATGCAGTATTCAGCGCAAATAGACCAGCTAACAGAACAAATGGACGAGTTTAGGCAAGCCCTCTTCGATGAATCGGAGTGCGGCATGTCGGCTAAAGAGCTTTACCTAACCTCGCAAAGCAATGGCCAGGCAGTTAATGTAAAGCAGGAGTACCACCACTTTCATTTTCATAACATCGTAGAGTTGGTAGCTAATAGCAAGCGCTATGCTGCTTATGCCGCAGAATTTAGGGCCGAAAGTTACCCCTTGCTCGACCGCAGGTCATTTGCAAGTTACGATTTGTCTTCGCTTAAACGGATGGAAGAGTTTTTGGAAGAAATGCCTCGTGTAAACGAAGCCATTGCCAACCAAACCCAAGTTATTGTGGGGCATCCTATCCAGTTGGAAGAGTGCATTAGTATTTTAAGCAAGAAAGACAGGGCCAAGGAATTGCTGGGTAAGTTAAAAATACCCTTGGTTTACCGATTGTTTAGGCAGTTAATGCAGGTGCATACACGCGATACCGACTACACCTGGATTTCGGAACACGAACGGCTGTTAATGGCTTGCTTTAAAGGGGTAGGGGTAGAAACATCCTTAAAAAAAGAAGATATTGGAGCTATTCAGGCATCGTTGCAAGTGGCCATTGAGGCACGGAGAAATTTCTTTAAATATATTAAATGGCGGGTGTTTTCGAAAGATCGTAAACGAGTGAATGTGGTGCTGGAGGCCAATGGCCTCAAGAAAAACCGTTCCGGGTTAAAAAACCTGATTCAAATGGTGGATAACCGGTTGAACCTCGATCATAATTTATCATTACTCAGCCAAAAAGGTTGGGTAGAGGAATACCAAGGACCGCTGGACAAAGGCGAATTACAAAACTGGTACCATGCACTAAAAGAAGCCTTTAGGTGCAAGCTTATTATGTATTCGTATCGAAATTTTAAAGAGTATTTTAATACCGAAAAATTAAGTTACGAA
>JALWRJ010000058.1 GCA_026994125.1 Cyclobacteriaceae bacterium
ATAACTACCAATGGAAGCACATTAATAGTTGCCAATGATAGCTTGTATGCATATACCAATGCAGGGGTGGAGCCTGTTATTGATGCGGCCCTTACCACTGTGCGCGATGCCCAGGCCGATGGAGATGAATTTTGGATAGCTGATGGGAAAAATGGGTTGGTGCAATTAAAAGCGAGCGGGCCTGTAACCTTATATCCAAATGGTCCTTTTTTTTCGAAGATAGTTAAATTAATGTATGTAGATGGGCGCATTTTTGCCTTGCCACCATTCCAATCCGGTGTAGGAGCTCCGGCTTTGAATACCTCCGGGTTTTCGGTTTTTGAAGAGGGTATGTGGACTAATTATAATGCTTTTGGGTATCCTAACACAACACCAATACCTGCTTTTTTAGATATAAGTGGGGTTAGCCGGTGGACTGATAAATTAGTGTTTAGTTCGTATGGTTATGGCCTTATGGTGTGGAATTCGGAGGGCGATTTTACTATTTTGGATGAAACCAACAGCCCTTTGGTAAATAGTAACCCGCCCGAACGCCAGGTGCTTATTGCCGGTATTGACACCGACAACACGAATCTTTGGGTATTAAATAATGCAACGGATAGCTCTTTGTTTGCTTATGGTGCCGACCAAACCTGGTATTCGATGTTTCCATCGGCCAAGGTAAAAAATGCCAACAGCATAACTACTACCGTTTGGGGCGATCAATGGTTATCTATTCCGCCCGTATGGGGTGGAGGAGTTGCAGTGTATGCCAGCACCGGGAGCGAGGTGTACCTTACAGCCAAAGGGCCGGGTACGCTGCCATCGAACAGCATTAATCAGGTATTGTTAGATAAGGAAGAAAAAATGTGGATTGCCACGACCAAAGGCGTGGTGTATTACCCCTTTCCGGCCGGTATTTTAGATGACCCTTCGCAGGAGGCCATTGTGCCTATTATAGATTCCAACCTGCTGTTTAACAACGAACCCGTAAATTGTCTGGCTGTAGATGGGGGCAACCGTATATGGATGGGTACCAATAAAGGTGCCTGGCTTTTTGCCAATGATGGCTCGGAGTTGGTAACGCATTTTACCACCGAAAACAGCCCGTTGCTTTCGGATGTAGTGCTTGCCATTGCCGTAAACGACCCCACCGGAGAGGTGTTTTTTAATACCGACAAAGGGTTGATTTCGTACCGGGGAACCGGAACAATTACCGGCACATACGAGCAACCTAAAATATTTCCTAACCCGGTGCCTCCAAGCTATACAGGGGTGGTTACCATAGAAGGGGTACCAACAAACAGTTTGGTAAAAATTACAGATGCTTCGGGCAGGCTGGTGGCTCAGTTGCAAGCTAATGGAAATTCGGCTGTCTGGAATTTGCAAAACTCTTTTTCAGAAGCCATAACTACCGGTGTTTATTTTGTATTTATATCCACCAATGATGGGGCAACTACCCGGTTTGGTAAAATTGCTGTTGTAAAATAAACTTCGCATGCTGCTTAAAACCCAGGGTATTGTTTTACGGTTTGTTAAATATAAAGAAACCTCTGTTATTGCAACTATATATACGCGGCACAAAGGGTTGGTTTCGGTAATTGCCAACAGTGTGCGCAGTAAAAAGGGAAAAATTGCACTATTTCAACCCCTTTCGATGGTTGAAATAGTAATTTACTATAACGAGCAAAAACAAATTAGCCGAATTTCAGAAATTAGCAGTTACCATCCATTGCACCAACTGCGACAAAACCCCGTAAAGGCCTGCATTGGTATTTTTATAACCGAACTGCTCAACAAATGTTTAAAAGAAGAAGAAGCCCATGAAGCGCTTTACGATTTTATTCAGAACTCTATTGTGCATTTAAACGAGCAGGCTCAATTTTTGAGTCATTTTCATTTGTTGTTTTTGGTTAAGTTGAGTTTGTTCTTAGGGATTAAACCCTCAACCTCTGCCGATTTTTTACATCACTTGCCCGATACACAAGCTTACCAACAAGAAGAGGCTAAACAAGCACTTGAACAACTACTGGTGGCAGGCTATGATACTACTTTGCGTATAAGCCCCACCTTACGCCATCAAATGTTAAACGACTTGCTGCACTATTACCGGGTGCATTTAGATATTGGCAGTTTTAACTCGGTAGAGGTATTACATGAATTGCTAAGGTAGTTGTAAATAACCGAGGCAATTGCCCCGGTTGCTTACAAAA
>JALWRJ010000059.1 GCA_026994125.1 Cyclobacteriaceae bacterium
GAGTTAGTGCCCAGCAAGCCTATTGACCACGGTGAACAGCATTTTGATAATAAAAAAATGCTAAACACAACTACAGTAAATGCTGCCCTTGCCTACGAGCTAAACAACGGTGAAATTTCGTTGAACGCAGGTACTAATATAATTGGAAATGCCCAAGGCCGTATTCCCGACCGTCTTTGTTTTATTGATATTGAAGGAAATGTAAGTTTTGGTAATGTGGGCTATAAGTTTAAAACAGGCAAATTGGAGCATAAGCTAACGGCCAGCACCGATATCGTAAAATACAGCTTTTTACAAAACTCCAGCTCGGCACAAGTAGAAAAGGCCGGACTAAAAACCACCAATAATACCTTTGGCTATGAACTAAATATCAATGCCAATAAACATACCATTCTTTTAGGTGTAACGTATGGAATTGAAGCAGCAGAGGAAACAACGGATAAAGAAATGCTGCACGAGAGTTTTCAAGGTCTTAGTCGTACTTCTATCAATGCTTATGCTCAAGATTCGTGGAAAATACACCCTAAATTTACCATTTATTATGGCGGATATCTATCAAACCACTACATAGCCGGCACCAACTTTGCCCCTATGTTGGCCATTATACATAAGCTGGATGATAGGAATACCTTGCGTATTGGCACGTACACTTCCTACCGTAATCCAAACATATTTGAACATTCTATGCACTACGACCAAAATACAGGTGCTGCAAGCAAATATACCATTGTAGAAGATAATCAAAACCTAAAGGCAGAACGAACCCGCAGCTACGAGATAGGTTTTAGAACCCAACAGGATAAAACCTACCTGGGTGTAGATTTATTTGTAAACGATGTAAAAGGAGGCATGGAATGGATTTTAACTGACACCATTGCCGATGCTACCCCCAGGCCGGTGTACCAAACAGTAAACTCGCTCAACCAAATAATTACCGGCATTGAAATGATTGCTCGTTATAGAATAAACACATCATTGGAATTTGAAGGAAATGCAACCTTTACTTCTATGAAAAACTCCGATAAAAACTATGGTGATGGTACTTCGCATGGTATAAATAATATAGGTGAAGGGCGTTATGGAGGGCAATATACCCCTCCGTTTATTTTAAACTTTATAGCTAAATACGATTGGAAAATACTTTCCATTAATATCCATTACCAATATACAGGTGCTCATCAATGGCAATGGCCTAGCTGGGACAGTACCACAGGTTTAGATAGATTACAACTTAAACCTGTAAACGACTACGGCACATTAAATGCTCGAATTAACGCCCAACTTTTTAAAGGATTCACCTTATCGGTAGAGGGTATTAATCTGGCCGATAACCTGCACACCGAGTGGCGAGGCGATAAATCTTATTTTGGTCGAATGATTTGGGGAAGAATTACCTACAGACTAAACTAGCCTACTTTGGGTCTGCTCCAAAAGACTCAAGAGCCTTCCTGTTTGGTGGGAAGGCTTTAGATACATTAACAAACGTCATTCCTGCGCAGGCCTTGCTTCTACATAGCTTTAGCCAAGGCACAGCAGGAATGACGTACTTCTTTATTCTTTAAGGGTTTCTGTTCTTTTTGTGCAAGGGTATTACGTGTTTTGTTTTAAAAAACTTGCACTTTAATCCCTAAATTTAAAAATAACAGACTGATAGTAAATGCCTAATGCGATTTTCAGCTAGCCCCAAGCAAAGCTACAAAGCCATAGTTGCAGGGTGCTTTACTAAAAAAATTTGCGAGCATTAAAAGCTATTGATCAATAAGCTTATCTTAGCAGTTATGAAAAAATATGCTGTACTTGTGGCCGGTGGAACGGGCTCTCGAATGAATTCGGATTTGCCTAAACAGTTTATGCTCTTAAATGATTTGCCGGTGTTAATGCATACCATTAGCCAATTCTATACGTACAGTCCTTCTCTTAAAATTATTGTGGTATTGCCTGCAAACCAAATTGAATACTGGCAAACCCTTTGCAAAAAACATAATTTTTCTATTCAACATGAACTTGTACCCGGTGGTGCTACCCGTACACAATCGGTGCAAAACGGTTTGGCTCGTGTACCCGAAAACAGCTTGGTGGCCATACATGACGGTGTGCGGCCATTAGTGCCGGTTAATGTAATACGCAAAAGCTTTGAAGTAGCCGAAAAAACAGGAAGCGCCATTGCCTGTGTTCCCTTAATAGAT
>JALWRJ010000060.1 GCA_026994125.1 Cyclobacteriaceae bacterium
AATACAAGTTCTTGGTGGTCAAATTTATATGGATTTTCAGTTAAAAGTTCATATTGAATAATGTGCAAAGGTTTTTTTGCCCTGTTTGAAACAGGAATTTCCGATTTATCAACAGGACAATCTGGTGCAATTGTTATGAATGTTTCTTTATAACTCATTTACTTTCCATTTTCCGTGGTCTAATTGTGCATAACGTGTTATAATCATCAAAAATACCACAACAAAATGTGATTTTCTTGGGATAAGCGCAGTTAATCGTTATTCTTATTTAGGGTGTTTTATGGGTTTTTATAGGTTTTATTTTATAGGATTGACTTTTTAGGCTTATCAAAAATAGGTATTGTTTAGCAGATTTTTACGTTAAGTTGCTAGCCTTCTTAAATTACAAATCAGGTTATTGATAGAAAGACGTTATTAAGCAAGTCTTAAATAGCATCCAATGGTTACCTCTAGCACTTATTACTTCACAAAATAAAGTCGAAAAAGCCGTACCATGTTTGTTATGGAATTTTTATAGCAACGCATAAAGCAGAGCAGCCAAAGCACCACCGCTTAATGGCCCCAAAATGGGTATCCAGGCATATGCCCATTGGCTATGGCCTTTGTGCGTGATAGGCACCAGGCTGTGTACAAGGCGTGGTCCCAGGTCGCGAGCCGGGTTAATGGCATACCCTGTAGTACCTCCCAGGCTCATGCCGATGGCTACCACCAATAAGGCTACGGGCAGGGCTCCAATGGCACCCAAGCCTATTTTGGGGTGGGTCAGGTTATCAGCTGTTAAACTGGGCTCAGTCATAAAAAGCACGGTAAACACCAGCACAAAGGTGCCAATGGTTTCGCTACTAAAATTATGAAGGCGGTTTGGTATGGCAGGCGCAGTGGCAAATACGCCTAAAATAGCTTTGGCATCGGTGGTGGCATCAAAATGATTTTTGTAAAATACCCAATTTACCCAACTGCCAGTAAAAGCTCCCCCAAGTTGAGCCAGGATAAAAGGCAGCACCTTAGCCCAGCTAAACTTACCGGCTAGGGCTAATCCAAGTGTTACGGCCGGGTTTATATGTGCTCCGCTGTAGGGGGCTGCTACCATTACACCCGTAAATACAGCCAATCCCCAGCCAAAGGTTATTAACACCCAATTGCTGCTAGGGTAGGCCAGTGTTTGTTTTAACGAGGCATTGGCAACTACTCCGTTACCCAGTAGTATTAGCAATGCGGTTCCAATAAATTCTGCGGTTAATTCGTTCATAATTAGTTGGGTATAGAAACCACCTGTTTAGTTATTTATTTGGATATAATTTGATTAATAATTCTTTAACTGATTTATGCGTCCGATTATAGTAGTCCAATAATAAGTCTGAGCGGTTGGTAAATTGCCCATCTGATTTAGTAACATAGGCCATATCTTCTTCTGTATCGAATGTATACGGGTGGATAACATAACCATATTTTCGGTACAACTCTATCATCCAGTCTTCCATAAGGTTGCTGTAATCGTTAAGGGTGCCTGTAAAGCTTGGCCCTACAATGCTGGCTCCGTTAGCTTGTCCGTAGGTGAGTGCTTTGGCTAGTTTTTCAGGGGTAACACCTCCCAATAAAAACTCTTCATCGTTCCATAGAAGCATGCACTTGGGGGTTTGGGGGAACTCCCGGTTAAGTAGTTTTAGGCTAATGGTAGAAAAAGTTTGTAGAATCAGCTTTTTCTTTGGGTTGTTAATCCAGCCTCTTTGTTGGAGCAGTTTGTGTACATCTTTTTCAATGCCCGGAAAAAGTTCGGGTTTTTTGGTTTCGAGGTATAAACCTACCGAATCGTTACCGGGAGCCTCGGCAATATCTATAAGTTCTTCAAGGGTTAGTAAGGGCAATCCTGCAAAGTTAGGGTTGGCATGGCTAGGGAAAGCCTTGTTAAACCAACTTCCGGCATCCAATAGCTTTAGTTCTTGCCAGGTAAACATACTTGCCGAAAACAATTGCCTGTCAGGGTACACCTCAGCTATGTTGGTGGTACGTAGCAGGTTGTCATCGTGTAGGCAAATAAGCACACCATCTTTGGTGCGTTGTAAGTCGGCCTCCAGGTAATCGGCTCCTAACCACTTGGCCAGCCAGTAGGAGGGGGCCGTTTCTTCGGGGGCATGGCGGGGCATACCCCGGTGGGCAATTACGGCATTTTTTACAATGTTAAGTG
>JALWRJ010000061.1:0-178 GCA_026994125.1 Cyclobacteriaceae bacterium
CATAAACATTGACATAGGCAGGGTGGCTGCTTGCATCAGTTCAACAAACCGGTTATAGGAAACCGTTTTGGGAAACAAATGGGTAAGGTGTTTTTGAACAAAGTGCTGGTAAAAATGTTTCATGTTCTGATACCCGCCAGTGTGGAAGATAACCATGATAGTTATCACCTCACTACAG
>JALWRJ010000061.1:188-2176 GCA_026994125.1 Cyclobacteriaceae bacterium
TTTTATCATCGGTAAGAGTCATAGTTTTATTAGTTATGTTGTTGATTTTCAAAGCTTTAATATAACTAAAAAACTTGACTTTTACCTTATTTTGCGTATAAAAATCAATGACTTTAAGCCCAATTATTAATCGAACTCAGGTTAAAAAGCCAAGTAGTTACAACAAGAGACCAAATTAAAGGTTAACTTACACATCAAATTTTTTAAAACAGATGGAGTTTATTGATTACTATAAAGTATTGGGCGTAACCAAAAATGCCTCGCAAAACGATATTAAAAAGGCGTATCGTAGGTTGGCGCGTAAATACCACCCCGATGTAAACCCAAACAACCCGGAGGCCGAATTAAAATTTAAACAAGTAAATGAAGCCAACGAAGTGCTGAGCAATCCTGAAAACCGTAAAAAATACGATGCCTACGGTAAAGACTGGAAACATGCCGAAGAGTTTGAAAAAGCAAAACAACAACAGCAATCGAGGCCAGGTTGGGGAGGAGGAACCCATTTTACTTACGAGCACACCGGTAAATCGTTTAGTGATGATGATTTTTCAGATTTTTTTGAATCACTTTTTGGAAATGCAAGAGGCAGGCAATCTTATAAAACACGACAATATAAAGGGCAAGACTATAAGGCCGAAACCAGCTTAACACTGCAAGAAGCCTATACCGACCATAAGCGCACGTTGCATGTAAACGGCAAAAAACTGCGCATTACCATACCGGCCGGAATCAAAGACGGCCAAACCATTAAACTAAAAGGACAGGGAGGTGAAGGCGCTAACGGTGGGCCCAATGGCGACTTGTACATTACCTTCCATTTTAAAAAAGATAAACAGTTTACCCGGGTAGGAAATGATTTACATACAGAACTACCTTTCGACTTGTACACCAGCTTACTGGGGGGTAAAATAAAAGTACCAACACTATCTGGCCTCGTACAAGTTACCGTTAAACCCGAAACCCCTAGTGGGCATAAAATTAGGCTAAAGGGCAAGGGCTATCCGGTGTACAAACAAAAAAACTCCTTTGGAGACCTGTACGTAACCTTGCAAATTGATATACCTAAAAATCTTTCAGAGAAAGAAAAAGAATTAGTTAAACAACTTAAAGCCTTACGAAAATGAGCGATTATATTTCAATAAAAACACTAGCAAGCTTTCATCACATAGATGAATCTGTTTTGCTTGAAATGCTTGAATACGAAATAGTTCCGGTAAAAAAAACAGGGAACCAACTGCTCATCAACACCGATAACCTAAACGAATTAGAACGAGCACTTAGGCTATATGCAGAGCTCGGTGTTAATATGCAGGGTATCGATATTATTTGCCGGATGCGTACCCAACTGGAAGCTCTGCAAGAAGAAGTACTGCAACTGCGTAAATTGGTGGATAGTCATTAATTAGTCTGGCAAATTTTTTCTGAAAACTTATTTGGGTTAATATACCCTGATGAAGTAAAAATATTTTTAGTTACATTTATACATGCCAATATTTGCGAAGCCCGTAATTTTTACCTACCTTGAACGCTGCTTTAAATCCAAACAACATGACAAAAAACGCTAAATATAGCTGGTTGCTTTTAGCCGCTTTTATGCTAATACAGCTAGGTGCCTCTTACCTTACTTACACCAACCAAAATAACTTAGGCTTTTTAATGGAAATGAAAGACTACATTCCTTTCATGTTTTACTTTTCGCTACTAGGGTTTATTTTATTTGGTATTGCATTTATGGCAAGCCGAATGGATGTTAACAAAGCAAAAAAAGAAACCACTACATTAACCAGCGAAATAAACACATTAAAAGCCAAATTGTTTGATATGCAGGAAGCCCAAACCAACCCACCTGCAACGGCACCGCATATATCCGAAAATTTGCCAACTACCGAATCACCAGGCAATGAACCCAAAACACCGGATGAGGGAGAGTAATGCTAGCTAAAACGTATGGAAGTGCTGTATTTGGGGTAGAAGCCACTCAAATTGAT
>JALWRJ010000062.1 GCA_026994125.1 Cyclobacteriaceae bacterium
CCCCGCTTTTATTGATGGAAGCTTTGACACCAAATTTGTAGAAAAACATTTTACCCCCGAAAAGCTGCATAGCCATAACACCGAAGAAGAACGGGTAGCTGCTGTAATGGCTGTTAAATTAATTAACCAAAGCCACAATGGCAAGGTAATTCCAACAAGCACTAATACTAAAAAACATTTTTCGAACTGGAAAACCAGGAGGAGTTAATGCTGGCACTTACCTATCCGGTTATTTTGGCATCAGCTTCGCCTCGTAGAAAAGAGCTTTTTACGAAACTAAATATACCTTTTAGCGTACACACACTACCCGTAAAAGAAACCATACCGGATGAAATACCTGCAAAAGAAGCTGCCATCTACCTGGCTCAACGCAAAGGGCAAGCACATCGCCATTTAGCTAAAAACACGTTGGTAATTACAGCCGATACCGTAGTAATTGCCAACAACCAAATACTGGGTAAACCCCTGCACCCTGCCCAAGCCAAAGTCACGTTGAGCCAACTATCGGGCCATACACACCAGGTTATTACAGGGGTGTGTATTTACCTAAACGAACAAATGTACAGTTTTGATGTGGCTACCCAAGTTAGTTTTGGCACGTTATCCAACCAAGAAATAGATTATTATGTAGCTACGGGGCAAGGCAACGATAAAGCAGGTGCTTATGGTATTCAGGAATGGATTGGCCTTGTGGGCATTCAATCTATTAAAGGCTCGTATTATAATGTTATGGGGTTACCCACCTTTGAACTTTATCAGTTTTTAAAAAATAATTTTCAGTAACCAACCAACTTGGCATTGTATTTGAAAATGGGTTATCACAGAAATATTCGCTACATTAGTACCTTGGTACTGTAACCTAAATTAAGTATGAAAAAGACTACTATTATGTTGCTTGTTGTTCTTGTAGGGATAACAGCAATAGCTCAACCCAACTACTCAGTAAAACCTTATAGTGTAAGTGCCGGCCGAAAAGCAAACCAATACAATAAAGAAGCCAAGAGGTTTCTTAAAAACGGCCGACTTAACGAGGCCCTGATGAATGCCGCAATGGCTTTAAAAATAGCCGTTAAAAAAGGGCAAATTTCTACCGCCCAAGGGTACTTAAACCAAAATTACGACAACACCATTACCGCAAATTTAAACCGTATTGAAATACTGGATGAAAATACGGAATCATTTGAAGGCGACCAAACCGTAACCGATTTGGCGGAGATACTGCGACTGTACAAAACCATGCGAAACCTTACTAATATAATTAAAGAAATACCGCCCAAAAATTTAAAACCCGCCAAACGTAAAGACCCCGGATTTAGGCCTGATTTAAAAGATTACAGACCGCAAATAACTACCTATAAGGAAAAGCTGGCCAAAGCAAAAGAAAGCGCTGCTAAAATGCATTATGCTGAGGGGCGTAAATTAGAAAGCCAGGGGGGTAAATTGAATGCCCGTATGGCTGCCAAAAGGTATCGGTGGGCATACGAATACGTACCCGATTACCGCGATGCCGTGCAACGCTACGAAGAAGTGCATAAATTAGGCACCACGCGCCTGGGTATTGTAAAATTCGAATCGAGTGGTTCGCAGTATGGCGATGTAGGCGCAATTGTGAGCGACCAACTGCTTACTTTTTTAGCCAACAAAGCCTCCGAACTTGAGTTTTTTGAAGTTATTGACCGAAACCAGCTTGACATTGTAATGAAGGAGCAGCAATTGGCTCTTTCGGGTTTTATGGACGAAAGCACTACGGCCGATATTGGCGAACTAAAAGGGGTAGATGTGCTGCTGGTAGGCAATGTTACACGTAGTTTTATCGATAGGCAAAAATCGGGGCCTGAAGAAAAATCCTACTCCAAAGAAGTGGTCATTAGAAAAGAAAAATACATTGACGATGAGGGCAAAGAAAGAACCCGAAAAATAAAAGGCACCGTATATGCCAAGGCTAAAGTGTACACCAAAAAAGCCGAAGCCGTAGTAAGTTGCTCGTTTAAATTGTTAGACGTACAAACGGGCACTCTGCTTAACTCCGGTTCGGCTACAGGCAATGACAGCTGGAGCAAGCGATGGATAGGAAGCTACACAGGCGATAAAAGAGCCTTACCTGATTTTATGCGCAAAAATGAGCCCGATTACCCCGGCTACGACCGAATGATAACCGTTTCGAGTAATA
>JALWRJ010000063.1:0-1694 GCA_026994125.1 Cyclobacteriaceae bacterium
GCTTTGGAATATGATCGATAAAACTCACCCAAGCCGGTACGCCAATACCTGGCTGCCACTTTTCTAAAACCAGGCCAGGCAAGGGTTTCCCAAAACTCGCTTAGGCTAATTTGCGATTTTTTGTAGGCTGCGCGCCTATACGCCAACACCGCATTGGGCCCTGCCTCAACACCTCCTTTTTTCATGCGGGTAAAGTGTACGCCCAAAAACGGAAAATTAGGATCAGGCACCGGGTACACCAGGTGCTTAATTAAATGTTCCTTTTCTTTACTTAATTTATAATATTCGCCCCTAAAGGGTACAATTTTAATAGGTTCATCATCACCATTAATTTGAGCCATCTTGTCTGAGTATAACCCGGCACAATTTACAAGGTATTGAGTTTCAAAACTGCCCTGGCTGCTATGTACCAGCAAGTGTTTACTGGTTTTATCAACCTTGGTTACCTTATGGTTTAGGTAAATTTCCCCTCCCGAATTTGTAAATAGCTCAGCCATCTTGCTAGCTACCTCGCTATAATTTACAATGCCGGTTTGTGGTACAAAAAAACCTTTTACACCATGTACATGGGGCTCATGGGTTTTAATCCCTTCAGCATCAAGCATTTTTAAGCCGGTAAGCCCGTTTTCTATCCCACGTTGGTATAATTTTTCCAATTCGGGTACTTCCGATTTATCTACAGCTACCACCACTTTGCCGCAAAGTTCGTAGTCCACCCCATGGGTTTGGCAAAACTCAATAAGCATCTGGTAGCCATTTATGCAATTAATAGCCTTTTTACTACCGGGTTTGTAATACAAACCTGAATGTATAACTCCGCTATTATGACCGGTTTGGTGTTGGGCTATGTCTGCTTCTTTATCCAGGATGGCCACCCGTAAATCGGGCTTTTTTTCTTTAATTTTAAGGGCAGTTGCCAGGCCTACAATGCCGGCTCCTACAATTACTACATCGTGTGTCACTTGCAAGTATTTTATGATGCGAAAATACTGGTTTTTATTTTCCTTTGGCAGCCTGTAAGCGTATTTTTGCATGGTTATATTAAACCAAAAATATGGGTTCTAAAGCGCTTACACCCGAACAAGCCGTTGCATGTATAAAGTCGGGCGACCGGGTGTACATTCATTCGGCTGCTGCTACCCCCCAGGCATTGGTGCGTGCCATGGTAGCCCGTGCCGATGAGCTAAAGGGCGTTGAAATTTTTCATTTACACACCGAGGGCGATGCCTCGTACACCGATGAAAAATATAAAGCCTCCTTTCATTTAAATGCCTTGTTTTTAGCCCCCAATGCAAGGCAGGCTGTGGCTGATGGCCGGGCCGATTTTATTCCTTCGTTTTTAAGCGAAGTGCCAATTATGTTTCGCAGAGGCCGAATACCCCTGGATGTGGTGCTTATCCATGTATCGCCTCCTGATGCCCACGGGTATTGCTCGTTGGGCGTATCTATTGAGGCCACCCTGGCTGCCATTGAAGTGGCTACAACAGTTATTGCACAGGTAAACCCGCAAATGCCTCGAACCCATGGCGATGGCCACATTCATATTTCTAACATAACCGCTTATTGCACCTGCGATGAGCCCATTTTGGAGTATGCACCTCACACCCTAACCGATATTGAAAAACAGATTGGCCAACATGTGGCAAGCATTGTTGAAGACGGAGCCACCCTCCAAATGGGAATTGGGGCTATTC
>JALWRJ010000063.1:1704-8753 GCA_026994125.1 Cyclobacteriaceae bacterium
ACACAAGGTAAAGCATAACGGGTTTATTGTTACAGGCTTTTTACTGGGTACACAAAAATTATACGATTTTGTAAATGATAATCCTATGGTTAGGGTAAAGGATATTGAATATGTAAACGATTCGAGTGTAATTAAGAAAAACCCTAAAGTAACCAGTATTAACAGTGCCATTGAAATAGATATAACCGGTCAGGTATGTGCCGATTCCATTGGAACCCGTATTTATTCGGGGGTAGGAGGGCAGATGGATTTTATACGAGGAGCTTCGTTAAGCGAAGGGGGTAAGCCCATTATAGCGTTGCCTTCGCGCACCAAAAAGGGAGTTTCTAAAATTGTTCCTTTTCTTAAACAGGGAGCCGGAGTGGTTACTACCCGGGCACACGTGCATTACATTGCTACCGAGTATGGCATTGTAGATTTATATGCCCAATCATTGCGCGAACGTGCCAAAAGATTAATCGAAATTGCCCACCCCGAAGATAGAGAAATGTTAGAACGGGCGGCTTTTGAACGTTTTAAATAAATTACTATGCGAGATATTGAGACCGAACAGGATATTAAATTATTTTTAGATGCTTTTTATGAAAAGGTGAAAGTGGATGATACCATTGCCTATCTTTTTAATGAAGTGGCGAACCTGGACTGGGAGGCGCACATGCCTAAAATTTATGCATTTTGGGAAGGTGTTTTATTGGGTAAGCCAGGCTTTGCAGGCGATGTAATGGGGGCGCATATCAGGCTAAACCAGTTAGCACCACTTACAACGGCTCACTTTGACCGCTGGATAGCTCTTTTTACCGAAACTGTACACCAAATGCACCAAGGGCCAAAAGCAGAGGAGGCCATTAACCGAGCCAATATGATTAGGCGCACCATGGAGTATAACATAAACCGTAAGCTATAATGCGAAAACAAATCATAAGAATAGCTATTCCGCTGGTACTTATATTGTTATACCTTGCAGGGCCACGACCCGAAGCGCCCATATACAATACCTCTTTCCCAAAGGTTAATTCTTCGTTGGTGGGATTGGCCGATTCTATCTCGAAAGCAGAAGCCGCCAATAAAGCCATTAAACCTAATAATGAAGCTCGTATTGTATGGGCAAACGACAGTTTGCCGGTTAAAACACCTTGGGCCATTGTTTATTTACACGGTTTTACGGCCTCACAGATGGAGGGAGACCCGGTACACCGTGATATTGCCCGGGTATTTGGCATGAACTTGTACCTGGCACGCTTGAGCGACCATGGCCTGGCCAGCGAACGCGCCCTGGAACAACTAAGCCCCGACCGGCTTTGGGAAACTGCCAAACAAGCACTGGCTATTGGGCATCATCTGGGAAACAGGGTTATACTTATGAGCACTTCTACCGGAGGTACACTGGCACTTAAACTGGCTCAAATGTTCCCCGAAAAAGTAGATGCTTTGATTAATTATTCACCCAATGTGCGGATAAATAATCCGGTAGCACCGCTATTAAATAAGCCCTGGGGCGAGCAAATTGCCACCTTAGCTTTAGGTCGATTTGTGGACAGCTCCAGCAGTAGTGACTCACTGATTAGCCAATACTGGACAGTAAAATACCGAACCAATGCGCTTTGCCAGTTAGAAGAATTAGTGGAAACCACCATGACAACCCAACTCTTTGAACAAATAGATTGTCCCTCCTTAACGGTGGCCTATTTTAAAGATAAAAAACACCAGGATCCTACGGTAAAGGTTTCAGCTCAGCGCTGGATGCATCAGCATTTAGCTACAGCCGAATCGCAGAAACGCTACGTTGAATTGGCCAGTGTAGGTGTGCACCCGTTAGCTTCGGGGTTGCGTTCAAAAGATATTCAGGGAGTAGAAGCAGTAACTAAAGCATTTATTAACGAAGTGCTGCTTACTTCGCATTAATAAACTCTATAGTAAAAGAGTTCTTGTCTAGTTTTTCGGCTTCTAAATTAAAGGGCAAACAAACAATTTGGAGCACTTCATCTAAGCGCATGCTGCTATTCCATTCACCGGTAAAACTTAATCGGTGCAAACTCTTTTTATAGGTAAACGATACACCATATTGTGTTTCAATATCTTTAAGCACCTTCGTTAATTTTTCATTGGTATAGGTGTACGAATCACCGGCCCAAGCGGGCATTCGTTGGCTACTTTCCACTTGTTTAGTTATAAGTTTTGAGTGGTTTGCACTGCTAAAAAACGCTTGATGCCCCGGTGTAAGAATTACTTTGTTTGATTTATTGGCTACAGCTACCTTACCAGTGTAGCAATGTACATTAAATTGCCCAGGTCGGGTATTTACAACAAATGAAGTACCTAAAACCTGTACCTGTGCGCTGGGTGTTTTAACCGTAAATACACTGCCTTTGGTTACTTTAAAGAAGGCTTCGCCTTTTAATGAAGCAGTTCTATTGATGGGCCAAAGCAGGCTGTTGTATGAAATTTGACTGTTGGTATGTAAAACTACCTTTGAGCCATCAGGTAGCAAAACAGTTTGTTTAGCAGCCCCTGTGTTTAATAGGGTTTGATTAGAAAAAATAAACGTACCGGCTGTTAAAAAAACAAGAAACAAGGAGGCAGCCACAACCCAAGGCCAAGTTTTACTTTTGGCAGGTTGGGTAGATTTGCCCTCCGAAATAGCATATAACAAATTTTGCCATAGCTCATCATTGGTGCTTAGCTTGGGGGTTTTCCAGTTAGCCAGTACCCGATTAACCTGATCTTCAAACGCTTCTTTCTTCATTTTTTACAACTTCTAGCTATAATACAAATCTCTGTTCATTTACCCTACTTCGTTAGTTAACTATTTTTACTTTACATAAAAACTTACGGTATCGCTGGCAAACCCGGTAAAGATACCAAATCCATTAGCAATGTTACCGGCATTAGATGATCCAATACTGGAACTGGATATTCTGTAAATATCAGCATACTCTTTGGTAATACTATGCAGTATAAAAATATGCTTGCCTTTGGACTGAATATTTTCAGCACCAATGTGCAAGGTTGAGTCTTGTACCGGAAGGCTAAAGAAATTATTGAACGGAAATTCGGTACTGTCGGGATTAACCGGTTCAATAACTCCTAAAAACCAGCCTTTTTCATCGGCTGACCACCGCACATTAATAGCGGAAAAAGGATTAGTTGTATCAAGGGTGTCGGTATCGAGTTTTAGATTTATCGGCATAGGAGGAATAACTGTAACTGCCTCAATAATAGCTTCTTTATACTCAATATTTAACTGATAGTTTTCACCGGGTTTTACAATGTGTGTGTTTTCTATGGGAGCGTAATAGCCGGCTGTTTGTGTTTGTACAAGGGGTAGAGTTTCATTGCCATATGTTAAAAACACCAGGGCATCCGTTACCGGTTCGGTATTAGCCTGGGTATTGAAGGGTTCAACCAATGACAATTCTATAGCTGAAATTGGGTTACCGGCATGTAAGAAGCCCTGAATCACCACCGAGCGTTGCGGGGGAGCGGGCGATTTGCAAGCCAGCATTAGAGTAAGTAGCGCTATAGTTAATTGAGTTCGCATTTAGAATTTCCAATTTACAAATACACTTGGGGTAAAACCCAGCAATAGTACATCGGTTACAATGTACCGGTCGTCTTTAAGCAGGTTTCCGTTTTCATCGAATGTGATTTTACTAAATCTTCGATATTTTATATTTTTTCTGTTATATACATTAAATATGGAAATGCCCGCTTTAGCGTCTGTTTTCCCTAGTTTAAAACTGTAAGTGGTGGAAAAATCGAGCCGGTGGTAATCGGGCAATCGCTGGTTATTAATGCGCGAATAAGCTACATTATTAATCTTAGAGCCGTCTAGGGTAGTCAGGGTATAGTTGCCTTCAGGAGCCGAATAGGGCTTTCCGGTGCCATATATCCAAGTAAGGGCAAAATTCCAGGATCCTTTGTTGTACATATTTACAATTTTTAGTTCATGGCGCTGGTTGTACCTCGATGGAAATGGCTTACCTCCATTTAGGTCATCAAAAAGGTTTAGCGAGTTGCTTAGCGTATAGCCAATCCAACCCGAGTAATTACCAACCCCTTTTTCAACTAATACTTCGATACCTTTGGCCGAATTGCTACCGGTAGCATACAGTTTGGTTAAATCCTGGTCGTTTACATCGAAATTGCGCAGCGTGGGTAGGTATTGAACTTCGTTAAACGAGTTGTTGATATAGCCTTCGATATCGAAACTGGCAAACGGGAAACTAAGGTGTACACCTGCCGACCATTGGTTGGAGTTAATTACCCCGGTATTATCGTTCGATAAAATCCAAAAATTAGGATTACTGGTAAATAAATCGAGGCGCAAAATTCTTGAAATCATTTGGTTATTAATGGCCCAGGCTCCTTTTAATGTTAGCCATTTGGTTATATCATAATTAAGGGTTGCTTTAGGCTCCCAAAACCATTGGTCGGTTAGGTTGTAGTAATTACCCCGCAGGCCCAGGTTGGTTTCTACTTTGGGAGTAATAAAAAAACTGTATTGGCCATAAAACTGAAACTGATTTGCTTCCTGGTTAAATAGTGGAAACTCTTCCTCATCTATAATAGAAGTTAAATTGATGGTGTTAAAGGTATTGGCAATTCCAAAGTTGATAACACCGTTTTTAGTAGTTTTAAGTTCATTATCGATGGTAAGGGTTACATCATTTACCGTATTAAATTGGGCTTGTAAGTATTCTTCATCGGGTAGGTTTAAGGTGTCGTTGTATTGGTACAAATCTTCGAGTTGGGTGTTGCTGTAATACGATGAATAGGCTATTTGCGCCTGGCTGTGGAAGGCCTTAGACCACTGGCGGCTCCAGCGGCCACTAAGCCCTAAGTTTCCCCAACTGCTTCGTTCCGAGGTGGTATAATCTACAAAACCTTCAATATTGCTTTGGTATTCATAGCTCAGGTTGTCGTTGCTGGCATAAAAACTAACAGCAAAATTATCTTTTTTGTTAGGTTGGTAGGTGGCTTTAATATTCAAGTCTCCAAATACAAAATTAGGGTTAAGTTCTTTGTAGTTAAGGTTAGAGGCATTGTTGAGGTCGCCCGAATTAACTACTGCTTTATCAAAAAGTTCTTTAAACAGGTAGTTTTCTACTACATCGGTAATGGATCTTCGTCCGGCTGCAATTAAGGTAAATTTATCGTTTAAGGCAAACTCAAATACCCCGTTTATATCAACAAAGTTTAGGCCTATATCACCCGAAAACTTTTCTTTATTACCATCTTTTGCACTTAAAATCATTACACTAGCCGAACGCCCTCCGTACTTTGCCATAAAATTACCTTTGTACAGCTGTACATTTTTTATGGCTTTGGAGTTAAAGGCACTGTAAATACCATAAAAATGATCGACATGGTACAAGGAATAGCCATCTAAGAGTACCAGGTTTTTATCGGGCGAATTACCACGCACAATAAGGCCTGCCGAAGTTTCGTTGGTGCCGCTGATGCCGGGTAATAATTGCAGGGCTCTAAACACATCGTTGCCCCCCATAACGGGTAGCCTATCAATAGAAAGTGGACTAAAGGTAATTTTACCAGGCTCCTGGCCATATAAAAGCGTATTAGAGCCTTGGTCTTTGACTACAATTTCTTTGAGCAGGCTGGGGTCGGGTGCCAGTCCAATAACAGCCGGTAGCCGGCTAACTTGCACAATGGTGTCTTTATAGCCCAGGTAACTAATGTTTATGTGGGCAGTATCAGGTATATCAATAAAAGAAAAAACACCCTGCCTATTGGTGGTGGCCATTAGTTTGGAGCCTACCACTGTGGCAAAGGCATAGGGCAGAGGCTCGCCCGATTGCAGGTCTTCTGTTTTAACTGATATGGTTTTTAGTTCAATTTTGGGTTGTTTTTTAGGTTTAATAACATACACCTGGTTAACTTTTTTTACTTCTAATTGTGTGTTTGCTACTAGTTTGCTAAGCAATTGGTTAACAGGCAGGTTGGTGTAATGTGCAGAAACAACATACCGGGAGGCCTCTTGTGCATTGTAGGCAATAGGAATTTGGTATTCACTGGTAATTATAGCAAATGCCTGGTCGAGGGTTATAAAATCGGCCTGCATACTTATATGTTGGCCAGGCAAATGTTGCTGAGCCGGGGCGGCCACCCAACTAAGACCAATTAAAAAAATTATAATGAAGAAGCGTACCTGCATCCAAATTACGATATTATAAATAAATATAAACCACTTTACTTTAAGGAAAACCCTAAATTATAGCTGGTGTAAGCCATACACCTTGTTCAAATTTACGTAGTTGAAATTATAATAAGCCTATGATGCACACTAAAATCTATAAATGATGACCCAGTTCTTTATACAAAAGTTTAAGGGTAATACTCATTCTTTTTTCAACGGTTTTAACACTAATATTTAACCGTTCGGCAATTTCGGCATAGGTTACCTGCTCTACCCGGTTCATTAAAAAGGTAGTGCGGTTTGCTTCGGTTAAATTAGCCAGGGCTTTGGCAAGTTTTTGACTAAATTCTTTATGTTCGAGTACTTGTTGTGGCGATTCGGACAAGGCAGGTTGCGATGACTTAGTCGCAAAATTAAGTACCACTTTTTGGTGTTTAATATGGTTTTTAGACAAATTGGATGCAATGGTATATAAGAGGCTCTTAACGGTTTCGTCTTTAATTTCATCCCGTTTTTCCCATAATTTTATAAAAGTTTCCTGTACCAAATCTTCTGCTACGGCAATATCGCCCACCCTAAAAAAAATGAAGTTTTTTAAGGGGTCAACATATTGGTTAAATAATTGTTTGAAGGCTTGCAGCGAGAAGCTCATTCAAAGAAATTTTTGATGTTAAAAATATATAGTACCTACTTGTTTTCTCTTAGTGATTTAAATTCAGATCCTTCTTTCCAGGCCGGCCAAAGGGTGGTATTGTTAGCCAGTTCCTTTCCAATATGATAAAATAATGTACCATCTTGTACCATTCCGCTCATGTCCCAGTCATCGGAGTACTCATCCGAAGGTTGGTGGTAGTGCTTAGCCACGTACTCTTCACTTTTTTGTTTTACATAATTG
>JALWRJ010000064.1 GCA_026994125.1 Cyclobacteriaceae bacterium
ATCAATACCACGTAACGAAGCCTTAATGCCGGCCATATCGCCATCGTAAAGTACGGTAATGGTACTGCAAAACCTATGCACCAGTTTAATTTGCCCCTCGGTAAGCGAAGTACCCGAAGAAGCCACTGCGTTTTCAATGCCCACTTCGTGCAACGAAGTAACATCGGTATAGCCCTCTACCAGGTAGCAGTTTTCGGCCATCCTAATGGCTTGCTTAGCTTGAAACAAGCCATATAATACTTGGTTTTTAACATAAATAGCCGTTTCGGGCGAGTTTATATACTTTGGTTTATCGTCTTTTTTAAGTGCCCTTGCACCAAAACCAACCACCCTACCGGCTACATTATGAATAGGAAAAATAACGCGACCCCGAAACCTATCGTACTTTTTGGTTTCCTTTACAATAAGCAATCCAGCTTTTTCGAGCATTTCTTCGGTATGCCCATGGGCCAGGGCATGTGTGTAAAAGGCATCCCAGGCATCTTGAGCAAAGCCGAGTTCAAACTTTTTAAGAATGGCATCGGTCATGCTGCGTTCTTTGAAATAACTAAGTCCAATAGAACGGCCTTCGGGAGTATCCCACAGGGTTTTAACAAAAAAATCTTTGGCTGCATTAAGCAAAATATATAAGCTTTCGCGCTCACTTTGTTTCTGAGCCTGGTCATCGGTGAGGGCTTCTTCCTGCACTTCGATGCCGTATTTTTTTGCTAAATATTTTAAGCTTTCAACATAATTCAGTTTTTCTACTTCCATCACAAAATCGATAGCATCGCCCGCTTTACCACAACCAAAGCATTTATAAAACCCTTTGGCAGGAGCTACCGAAAACGAAGGTGTCTTTTCGTTATGAAATGGGCAGCAAGCCCACATATTTTGCCCTTTGCGCTTTAGGGTAACAAAATCGCTTACCACCTCCACAATATCAATGCGGTTTTTTATTTCGTCTATGGTATGCGATGGAATCAATGAAATGGAAATTTAGTTGTTTAATAATTCAAAAGTCGAACAAAACAAGTTATTTTGCACTATTAAAATAAACCTCATTAGATTTTTTTACTATGGATATAACAAAAGAGCTTGTACTAGAGGCGCTATCGACTGTAAACGACCCCGATTTAAAGCAAGATTTGGTTACGTTAAAAATGATAGAAGACGTAACCGTGGAAGGCAAAAATATTAGCTTTAAAATTGTACTTACTACCCCGGCCTGTCCATTAAAAGAAGTTATTCGTAAAGATTGCGAGCAAGCCTTAACCGCTAAACTAGGCGAAGGGTTACAACTATCCATTAGTTTCGACTCCACCGTAACCACATCGCGCTTAAAAGGAACTAACTTGTTGGCAGGGGTTAAAAATATTATTGCCGTAGCCTCCGGTAAAGGTGGCGTAGGTAAATCTACCGTAACGGCCAACCTGGCAGTAGCTTTGGCTAAAACAGGTGCTAAAGTGGGGGTTATAGATGCCGATATTTTTGGGCCATCGGTGCATACCATGTTTGGCTGTGAGTTTGAGCGCCCTACCGTAACTACCAAAGAGGGCAAAAACTACATTTTACCTATCGAAAACCACGGAGTTAAATTAATGTCGATTGGGTTTTTATCGAATGCCAGCGACTCCATGGTTTGGCGTGGGCCCATGGCAAGCTCAGCCTTAAAGCAATTTATATCGGATGCCGAATGGGGCGAACTAGACTACTTACTTATCGACCTGCCTCCCGGCACAAGCGATATTCACCTTACTTTAGTGCAAACCATACCCGTAACCGGGGCTATTATAGTAACCACTCCGCAAAAAGTAGCGGTAAACGATGCAGTACGTGGAATGGGCATGTTTAAACAAAATAGCATTAATGTTCCTATTTTAGGGGTGGTTGAAAATATGGCTTATTTTACTCCTGAGGAACTACCCAATAATAAATACTATATATTTGGTACCGGAGGCGGAAAACAATTGGCAGAAAAATTTGAAACTCCCTTTTTAGGTGAAATCCCACTGGTACAGGGCATTCGCGAAAGTGGAGACAGCGGGTACCCCACAGCTCTAAAAGACGGGCCGGCCTCGGAAGCTTTTCAAAACCTGGCCGAAGCACTGGCGCAACAAGTAGCCAAGCGCAACGCAGCCATGCCTACCACTAAAATAGTAGAAGTGACCAACGAAGCAGGATGCC
>JALWRJ010000065.1 GCA_026994125.1 Cyclobacteriaceae bacterium
ATTCTAAATTTGTGGTTATTGGTTAGTTTAGATTAACATGGTTAAAAAAATACCTTTAAGAAAAAAAAACGTTCTTAGGTTGGTTTTCAACCTCAATATTAGCTTTAGTGTAATTAACAGCATTGATTAGCAAAGGCTGTTGTGAAGTTTAGCTTTGATTTTGTGAAGTTTGGAAAAGAATAATAGAAAAAGCGTTCTTAATACTGATAATACAACTGTGCAGGGTATTCTTGTAATAAACCAGTTATGGATAGAACAGGCCGGGTAAAGCCGAATGGGCTATTATTACCTAATGCCGGGTTAAGATTTTAGGTTGTGCGCATAGGATTTAGACACAGGAATTTTTTGTTGATCGAGCATAACAAAATTTGTTCCCATTGCTGTAATTCTGTTTACATCCACTACATACCGCTGGTGTACTTGAACAAATGAGGCAACTGGCAACTTACTATGTAATTCATTTAATTTAGACCGAAGCAAAAATTTTCGGTCAGGAGTGTGTATTTCTACATAGTTACCGTCAGATTTTAAATAGAGGATATCCGCAAATTTTACTTTTATAAGCAACTTCTTTTCTTTTACATACAAAAAATCAATTTCAGCCGAAGGTAATTCAGAAGGCTGGTTGTTGTATTGGGCGGGAGTTGTGTTATCGCTAAAATTTTGGAGTGCTATATTAATGGCTGAAAAAATATCTGCTTGTTTAAAAGGCTTGCTCAAAAAACCGTTTGGTTTAGTTTCAAACACACGTTTAAGGGTTACACTATCGTTATAGGCAGTTATAAACACCAGAGGAATATTACAATTGGTGCGCAACTGGTGCGCCAGCCAAACCCCATCGTTTTCACTTTTAAGATTAATATCCAAAATAGCCATATCGGGTTTTAATGCTTGTATTTGGGTTAAGGCATCTTCTGCTTCATCGGCTTCACCGGCAATCTCAAAATTGTTTTGAACCAATAAAAGTTTAAGCGTTGCTCGTATAATGGCATCGTCTTCTACAATAAAAATGGAAATATTGCTCATTTTAATCTAAATTAACAATTAAAGTGCATGTAGCCCCCTGTTTGTTTTTAAAACTAAGGTTAGCCCGCAGCTCGTTGGCAAGCATGGTAATTAGCGTTACGCCAAGTGTTTTAGTATTTTTTCCAACCTCAGGAGGCAACCCAATACCATTATCGCTAACTACTAATTTATAATTTTTAAAGTACTTACTCAGTAAAACCTTAATTTTTCCTTCCTTTTTGATTGGGAAAGCATGCTTGTACGCATTGGTAATTAATTCGGTTATAATTAAGCCCATGGTAATAGCCTTATCAATACCCACATCTATATCAAGCACTTTTTCTTCGATATCAACTTTTAATCCATGCCCAAGGCTATTGCCTATACTTTCGAGCAAATTATGAACATATTCTTGCATATTTACCTGGCCATAATTGGTATTGTTATAAAGCATTTGGTGGAGCACCGCCATAGAGTTTATGCGCGACTGCCCTTGCTCCATTAATTGCTTTACTTCTTCGCTTTCCGATTTACTGGCTTGCAACATTAGTAAGCCCGAAACAACTTGCAAGTTATTTTTTACACGGTGGTGTACTTCCTTTAATAAATTTTCCTGCATGGCCAACGATTCGCCAAGTTTTGATTTTTGTTCACTTATTTTAATATTTTTATTTCGCAGCGACACCATAAAAGCAATAACTAGCCCAATAATTAGCATTGAAAGCACCAATAATAATCTTAAAAATTTGCCTTCCTGCTCCTGCGATTTAATAAGCAGTGCATTTTTTGAAAGCTCGTTGTTTTTATCAATTAGTTCTTTTTCTATAACATTTACACGGTAACTCATGGTAGCGTTTTCAACTGCCTTGGTTTTTATTATGTTATTTAACGAATCCTCCACCCTATGTTTAATATCGAAAAAATAATTCCCGGCCTCCATATTACCATTTAGCAGGTAAATTTTACCCTTTAACTCCAAGGCATCTTTGTAGGCGTTAATACTATAGTCTTTAAATAAAATTACGCTATCAATATATACAAATGATTGGTTAAATTTATTCATTAGATAATAATTCATAGCTAAATCGAGGTACCCGCTTGTAGTTATTTGATATTCATTAAATTTTTTACTTAACCTTATTTCTTTATATATGGTAGGCAACTGATAACCGGGCTTTCCTTGTAGCATGTGTATGCGAGCTATATTTGCTTTAATAATTAACCGAAAATACCTGGCATATTCTTTCGAATAATAATCTTCATCGGTAAATAAATCCAGAGCCTGATTAAAGTAATACAAGGCGCTATCAAATTTATATTCATCGTAAAAAGAAAGCCCGATGTTATTGGTATAACTTGCTAAAATAAGTCCGTTACCTTCTACTAATGCTGCGTCTCTGGCTTTTTTATAGTTAAGCCTGGCTAAGGTATAATTTTTATTGATGTAGTAAATATTGGCTAATTTGGCAAAGTCTGCTTCAAAGAACACATCTTGAATTTTATGATTTTTAATATAGGTATTCCTTTCTTCAAGCAGGTTTAAGTACTCGGGCAGCATAAGCTCACGCATATAAACGTATAAAAGAATATCCATTATTTTTAAATGTTCCGAAGGCGTAGCTTGCGTGTTATGCAGTAACTCTAACCCTGATTTAATGATATCCAGCCTACTGTTTTCATCGTCTTTTTTAGTAAAATTATCATAGTGAAAAGAGATGAAATCAATTAAAAACTTATCTCTATCGTTACCATATTTACTTACCCAATGTTTTGCATTTTTTAAATGAACATCCATTTTGGCAGGGTATTTAAAAACAAGCGATGTATCTAAACCAGAAAGCTTATAGCTAATGTTTAGTAGTTGTTCAAACTCTTTTTTTCCAAAATTATAATCAAGGGTATCCTGGTGGTTTATAAACCCGGATTGGCTGTATAATGCTGTAGAAGCAATCAAAAGTTGCCCAACTATCAAGTAAAAAATGGAATAGCTATACCTTTTCATGGGCTAATTATGTATTAAATTATCACAAACAATACCGGCTGCCACAGCTACATTTAACGACTCGGCTTGCCCTACCCGCTTAATGGTAATAAACTGTGTTACCAAAGGTTGCAACAGCGCACCAATACCATGCGATTCGCTGCCCATGAGAATAACTCCGGGCTCAGGATTGGTTACCTGGTGTATGTTGCGCCCCTGCATAGCGGCTCCATACACCGGCCCTTTAAAGGCAGCAAGCAAGGCAGGTAGGTTTACCATAGCCACTCGTATGCGAGCTAACGAACCCTTGCTGGCACTAACTACCTTTGGGTTGTACACATCAACCGAACCATGGCTAACTAAAACAGTATGTATTCCATACCAATCGGCAATTCTAATGATAGCACCCAGGTTGCCGGGGTCGTTGGTTCGGTCTAAGGCCAACACCCAACTTTTGGCCGGCACCTGGTTAACCTCTACCAAAGGTATGCGTACTAAGGCAATGGCGGCATCATTGGTAACCAGGGTTCCGGCTTTGGATAATTCATCCGGCAAGGCCGTTTCAAACTTAATTTGGTGTAATTCCAACCTTTGCTCATGTTCTTGGTAAAATTTATCGGTGCCATAAACTACAACTGTTGTAAATTTGCTGCCAATAAATTCAAGTACCGGCTTGGCACCTTCAACTAAAAATAGATTTTCGGCTGCTCTTCCTTTTTTATGGTGTAACGATTTTAAAAACTTGATTCTTGCTTTAGATAACATACACGCCTCGTTTAAAACTACAAGTTTAACTAAATTTAAGCTTCTATGGTTACTAGCAGCTGCAAGTTTAGCTAGTTGTGTTGGTAATAAGCAACTAGCTGAAAATAACTACGTACTTTATCAACAAAAAATAAGCGCCCCTAAACAACTTTCAAAAGAAGAGCTAAAAAGAAATATTAGCCAAAAAAGAAACCGCAGGTTTTTAGGGCTTCCAATTTTTTACTACGCAGCCATTTATAATTATGGGTACAAACGATACAACCCTCAAAAGTATGAGACTAAAAAAGAAGCCATCAATAACAAATACGATAAAAAAGCAAAAAAATATGCCCACAAAACAAACAAACTGGCTAACCTGCAAGTAAAACGAAATGCTAAACTGGCTGCTCAAAATAAAAATATTGACGAAGGAAATTTATTTATGCGATGGGGCGAACCTCTTATTTATTTTGACAGCACCGAGGCACACAAAACGGTAAAACAATTAACAAATTACCTGGTATCGAAAGGGTGGTTTCAGAGCCAATCGGAGTTTAAAGTAAATTATGTTGGCAAGCGAGCCTATGTAACCTATACCGCCCTACCCGGCACTGCATATATCATTGATAGTGTTTACCAACAAATAAACGACCCCAGGATTGACTCCCTGATTAATAGCCGAAGTACTACCTACTTAACAAGCAGGGAGCAGTATAACCAGCAAAACCTAATTGATGAGCGTAACAGCATAGAGCAACTTTTAAAAAACAATGGGTATTTTGGTTTTTCGAAACAATATATCAAGTACCAAATAGATACCACTTTGGGCAACCATACCGTGGCTGTTTTATTGACCGTAAGCAACTTATCGGATACCCAAACCCATCCTTACTACACCATAGATTCGGTTGTTTTTACCACCGATGCCTCTTTACAAAACACCAATAGGCAAAGAACGACCACTCCCTACAAGGGAGTAACCTACCGCTATTTTGAACCTGTTTATTCAAAAAAAGTACTCAACCGGAGAGTTTTTATAAAACCGGGCAATACGTACAGCACCCAAAATACGCTTACTACACAAAGCGAGCTGGCAAACATGGATATTTTTAAGTTTGTAAATGTATCCTACGATACCACCGGGGGCGAATTTATTGCCAATGTGTTTGCCAGCCCCCTACCCAGGTACCAACTTTCGAGCGAAACCGGACTAAGCATAACCAGCTATGGGCTTCCCGGGCCATTTGTGAGTGTAGCACTTAAACGCAGAAATATATTTAAAAAGTTAGGTATTTTAGAAATAGATGGTCGTGTAGGTGTTGAAGGTGTGGCAGCGGCATCCAACCAGGATAAGGTGTATTCTAATATTGAATCGGGAGCTAATATTGGCATAACGTTCCCACAATTCTTTCTCCCTTTTAGTGAAGAAACAAAACTTAAATTAAAACTTTACGACCCCAAATCGGTGGTAAAAGTGGGTATAACCTACAACAACCGGCCGGAGTTTACCCGAACCATCTTAAACGCTACCAATTCCTATTCCTGGCGCATCAGTAAAACCCGGTCGTTTAACTTTAAATTGGTGGATATTAACCTGGTACGCACTCCCTTTATTTCGGATGCGTACCTGGAACGGCTACAAGAACTGGACAGCCTGGGGAATAACCTGATTAACTCGTTTGAGGATGCCCTTGTTTCGAGTGTTAGCCTTACCTATACCGGCATTCATAATTACTACGGCCAAGGTGGTGTTGGCCGTTACTTTGGGGCTACCCTGGAACCCGGTGGCACGTTTAATGGGCTGCTTACCAAAGCGAGTGTAATTAATGAAGACACCCTGCAACTTTACTCCTACATTAGGTCGTACATTGATTACCGCCAGGTTACCCCTAAAACACGTAAAGGAAAATTGGCCTATAAAATAAAGATTGGAGCTGCGTTTCCGTATGGAAAAAATGGGGTATTACCCTACGAAAAATATTTTTTTGGAGGGGGCAGTACCAGCATTCGTGCCTGGAAACCCCGCAGGCTTGGCCCCGGAGCCTACAACCACATTGATTCGGAAGGCAAGGTAACTTACCAGTTTGAACAACAGGGCGAAGTGCTTTTAGAAACCAGCTTAGAATACCGGCAAAAAATAATTGGTATTTTACAAGGAGCAGCCTTTTTAGATGCCGGTAATATATGGACTTTGCACGAAGAACCCACACGGCCAGGATCGCAGTTTAAATTTAACACCTTTTTCAGGCAAATTGCTTTGGGGGGTGGGCTTGGGCTACGTTTCGATTTTTCTTTTTTAATTATCCGACTCGATGCCGCCTTAAAAATTGTAGATCCGGCACGCCCATTGGGAAGCCGATTTATTTTAGAGCCCGATTTTAGAGCGCCCCCTTACGATAACAAAAAGCTAACCGAACCGGTTGTTTTCCACTTTGCCATTGGCTACCCTTTTTAGCACCCTGTCAAAATAGTTATTCGACTATGCCCAACTTAATACCCCAGCAGTTCATCTAAGGCTTCGGCCACTTTAGTGGCATTGGGCAACATTTGTGCTTCTAAGGCTTTATTTAAAGGTACTGCCGGTAAATTAGCTGCCCCCAAAACTTTAACAGGAGCATCCAGGTACGCAAAGCAAGCCTGGCTTATCCGCCCTGCTAACGATTCGGCAAACGAATTTAAAACCGGTTCTTCCGTTAGTACCAATAGTTTATTATGCTTTTTAGTTAGGGTTACAATAGCTTCCCAATCCAATGGGTTTAGGGTTCGCAAATCTACTATTTCGATTTGGCCATTAAACTGCCCGGCAGCCTGTAGCGCCCAATGTACCCCCATGCCATAAGTTACCACCCCTACGGTTTCTCCCTGGGCAATGGCCTTTTCAGATGCCTGCAAGGCAAGAGCTGCTTTGCCTAATGGCAGTATGTAATCCTCATCGGGTTCCAAAGTTTTAGCTCCTTCGGTACCCGGCACTTTAGACCAATATAAACCTTTGTGTTCCAGGCTAATAACCGGGTTAGGATCATAAAAAGCTGCTTTCAACAGGCCTTTCATATCGGCTGCATTCGAGGGGTAAATTACCTTGATGCCTCGAATATTTAACAGGGTAGATTCTACACTTCCACTGTGGTAAGGTCCTCCGCCACCATAGGCACCAATGGGAATACGAATTAAAGACTGAATGGGAAATTTACCTTTGCTCAGGTAACAACTTTTAGATAGTTCTTCCACCAATTGATTAATACCGGCCCACATGTAATCGGCAAACTGAATTTCTACAATCGGTTTGGCTCCCACAGCAGACATACCGGCCGTAGAACCCACAATGTAGGCCTCTTGAATGGGCGTATTAAACACCCGGTGATGCCCATATTTCTGAGCCAAAGTGGCCGCTTCTCTAAACACACCGCCCAGGGTACCACCTACATCCTGCCCATATAGCAATGCTTCGGGATGCTTTTTTAAGATATCATCAATGGCATGCAATGCAGCATCTACCATTACCACTTTGTCCGTTTGCTTACCTTGGCGCTTGCCTTGTTCGGTGGTAATGGGTGTGGGAGCAAATTCGTGTGAATCAAATTCCTCTATGTCCGGATCGGGAGAGTTTTTTGCTACCAAAAACTCTTTTTCTACAAAATCAAAAGCTTTTTTTTGCAGGCGCTGCAACTCTTTTTTAGTTACTCCCTCGCTTAGCAATAACTGTTCTAAAATAGGCAAAGGGTCTTGTTTGGCATGTTTTTTAAGGTCGGCCGGGCTTCGGTACCACTCACGCCTTACCCCCGAAGTATGGTGGCCCAGCAATGCACAATTGGCATGTACCAACATAGGCTTTCGGTTTTTACGCACATAGTTTATTGCTTTGGACAGCCCTGTAAAGGAATCGGCAAAATTAACCCCGTTTACCCGCATACGTTTTAAGCCTTTAAACCCGGCTGCATATTCGTAGGCATCCATGCTGCGCATTTCTTTGCCGGTAGCCGAAATTCCCCAGTCGTTATCTTGCACCAGGTATAAAATAGGCAGTTGATGCAAGGCTGCCATTTGAAAAGCCTCGGCTACTTCGCCTTCGGTTACACAGCCATCGCCCAAGCTGCACAACACAATGGGGCTACCCGGTTTAGGCTGTTGTTGCGATTCCAGGTAGCTAAGGGCATGCGCCATACCGGTGGCAGGTATAGCCTGCATACCAGTGGCCGAACTTTGATGCGGGATAATAGGAAAACCATCGCGTTTTAGTGCGGGGTGGCCATAGTACGAGCGGCCTCCGGTAAAAGGGTCGTTTTTCTTGGCCATAAGTTGCATCATTAGCTCATGGGGTTGCATACCCAGCCCCAGCAATACCGATTCGTCACGGTAATACAAAGCCGCATAATCGGTGGAGCGCAACAACATACCGGCAGCCAATTGTATGGCTTCGTGCCCCCGGCTGGTGCTATGCACATATGTACTGCAAAACTCCTTTTCTTCATCGTACTTATCGGCCATGCACTTAGAGGTACACATAAGTTCATAGGCTTCGAGCAAAATTGATTTATCTACCTGAGACGAGGTTTTATGGGGCGCTTTTATCATGTTGAATAACGTAATTTTTTATACCGCTAAAATACGATTTTTAGGGCATCTTTACTGAGGTATTGCTGAAAAAGTCCTGGACACCCTCCTGTTAGAGGGCAGGTTTTAGATATGTCACAATAGCTATCATGACAAAAAATCGAAGACGTGCGCTTGCCAGTGTATTTTGAGTTAAACCCAGGAAAACACCGTGCCTGTAGGCAAAGCGGTTGCCAAAGCATTAATGTCAGCAACCTCTAACTAAGGTGAAGTGCTTGAATCTGGTTAGGGCTTGCGGAAAAAGTATTAAGTGCCCTCCTATTTGGCCTTTAGATGCGACTTGGCAAATCGAAGATGTCCGCTAGCCAGCGGACTTCGAGATGAAGCCAAGGAAGCACCGTGCCTGCCGG
>JALWRJ010000066.1 GCA_026994125.1 Cyclobacteriaceae bacterium
GTTTTACCGGTTTGGCGGTCACCAATAATAAGCTCTCGTTGCCCACGACCTATGGGTATCATAGAGTCGATGGCTTTAATACCGGTTTGCAATGGCTCGTTTACCGGCTGCCGATAAATAACCCCGGGGGCTTTACGCTCAAGAGGCATTTCAAATACTTCACCTTCAATGGCTCCTTTACCATCAATAGGCTCGGCAAGGGTATTAACTACACGGCCGGTTAAGCCATCGCCTGCCTTAATCGAAGCAATTTTTTTAGTCCGCTTAACGGTATCGCCTTCTTTAATACCTTTCGAATGCCCTAATAGTACAGCTCCTACATTGTCTTCCTCTAAGTTAAGCACCAATGCCTGCACTCCGTTTTCAAACTCAAGAAGCTCGCCCGATTCGGCTTGGGTTAGCCCGTAAATACGTGCCACGCCATCGCCTATTTGTAGTACGGTGCCAACCTCTTCCAGTTCAGCCTCCGATTTTACGCCCGAAAGTTGTTCTCTTAGTATGGACGAAACTTCATCTGGTCTAATATCATTCATTACTGAAAAATTTATGTCTTATTCGTTAATTTCTGTTATTTTATTAAGCTACCAATGCCCGTTGTATCTTGGCCAATTTATTTTTAACCGACTCGTCTATTTGTTGATCGCCAATATTAAGCACAAAACCACCAATCAACGATTCGTCTATTTTTTCTTCTAACTCCGCTTTTTTACCGGTAATATTCATTACCAGTTGTTCCATTTCTTTTTTCTGTTTGGCGTCCAGTTTATAAGGAGTTTCCACGGTAGCCATGGCTATTCCTTTGAGCACATGGTACTCTTTTACAAATTCAATGGCTATTTCATCTAAAATGTTTTCCCTGTTTTTAGCCACAATTAAGTTAAAGGCACTCATGGTAAGCTTTTGAACGCGCTTGCCAAACAAGGCAGTTAACACAGCTTTTTTTTGCGAAGCATGTATAATAGGGTTTTTTAGCATTACAGCTAACGAACGGTTTTCAACCAGCACTTTACTAAAAAACTGCATATCTTCTTTTACCTGCTCAACAACTTTTTGTTCTTGTGCAAGTAGCAATAAAGATTTGGCATACCGTACGGAGGCTCTGTGCGTACTCATTAATTAAAGCTTTTATCGTTTAAAAATTCCTCTACCAAGGCTTTTTGAGCTTTATCGTTTGCCAGGTTTTTTCTAATTATTTTTTCGGCAATTTCGACCGATAAATTAGCTACCTGGCTTTTAACCTCGGCTAAAGCAGCTTGCTTTTCAGCTTCAATACCGGCTTTGGCATCGTCCAGCATTCGCTTAGCAATAACCTCTGCTTCCTTTTTAGCCTCGTCCTTTATCGAATTCGCCATTTTGGTAGCATCCTTAAGTAGTTGTTCGCGTTCAGCACGTGCTTCAGCTAATAATTTTTCATTATCAGCTTTAAGTTCACTCATTTCTTCGCGTGCTCTTTCGGCCGATTTGAGCGCCTCATCTATCGATTCTTCTCTAATTTTGAGCGATTCCATGATGGGTCTCCACGCAAACTTAGATAGCAATAGCACCAACATTAAAAACGCAATACTTGTCCAAAAAACAAGGCCTATTTCGGGAATTAAAAGATCCATTTTATACTATTTAAACTCGTTTTTACACTTAAAAAAAGTAGAAATGGCTGCCCTAGCGGCAGCCAAATCAATGTTCTACATTAAAGCAGTAGCTACTCCAAAGAAAGCTACCCCTTCAATCAAAGCTGCAGAGATAATCATTGCAGTTTGAATTTTGCTAGTAGCCTCTGGCTGTCTAGCAATGGCTTCCATAGCCGATCCTCCAATCCTACCGATTCCGAGTCCGGCTCCAAGTACTGATAATCCAGCAGCAAGTCCTGTAATTGTCATAATAAGTTGACTTTTAAGTTAAAAAAACAATTTAGTGGTGGTCGTCATCTGCAACGGCCATACCTATAAACAATGATGTTAGCAACGTAAACACGTAGGCTTGAATTGCCGCCACCATTAATTCCAACACCATAATAAATAATATGAAGGGAGTAACTACACCACCCACCACATACGATTTAAATAAAAACACCATAGAAGCTAAACTTAGCACTACAATGTGGCCCCCGGTTATATTGGCAAATAAACGTATCATTAAAGCAAA
>JALWRJ010000067.1 GCA_026994125.1 Cyclobacteriaceae bacterium
AGGGGGGGGCTATAAACAAGCTAATGTCAGGGATTCAAACACACCCCGGTGCCATTTTTGTTAGCAAGTATAACATGTCCATTTTGCAAACTAACTCCTTTTGCTATATCATTACTAATAAGCATTGCTCCATCCATATCAATATAGTCAACCTCTGGTACGAGATGTGCAATAGCAGAAATACCTACTGTAGATTCTGTCATACACCCTACCATCACTTGCAAACCCAACATACGAGCTTCCTGTATCATTCGTCTGGCAGGTGTTAGGCCTCCACATTTCATAAGCTTAATATTAATTCCATGAAAATATCCTTTACACTGTTTAACGGTGTCTTCGGTTGTACAACTTTCATCTGCAATAACAGGTAAAGCACTTTTATCAAATACCTCTTTCATACCTTGCCAGTTGTCAGCAATAAGTGGCTGTTCAATAAACTCAACATTCAATTCTTTTAGCTTAAAGGAATTCTTAATGGTGAAATCAGCATCCCAGGCACAATTGGCATCAACTCTAAAAACAGTCTTAGAGTGATTTCGAAGTGCTTGCACAATTTTCAAGTCATTATCAGTACCTAGTTTAATTTTATATATAGGCCAAGGTTGAGCGCTCATTTTAGCTACCATAGCATCTATTGTATCAATACCAATTGTGTAACTTGAAACGGGCATATTCTTTATTTGATTGTTCCATATATCCACCAGTCGCTTATTGTTCATTCGCCCATATAAGTCCCATGCAGCAACATCAATAGAACACTGTACAAATTTATTATGCCCTATGAATGGATTTAGTTGTTCCCAAAATCTTTCAGGGTGTTCTCCATTATACGATTCAATTCGCATTCGATTTTCTTCAAGCACACGTATCATACTTTTAATTGTGTGTTGATAATAAGGGGTGGCAGTAGCCTCACCATACCCACTAAAATCACCATTTGTCAGCTCAACAATCAATGTTTTTTGAACATTTCTTGAACCATGGGCTATTTTAAAGGTGTGGTTTAGCTTTAAACTAAAAGTATAATAGTTAAGTCTCATAAAAAAAATTATAAAACAGATGATTCTAAAACTGTTAAACTCCTCAAGTCAACATCTAACTGTGCCTGGATTCCGAGGGGTAAAGTGGCATTATCAGCTATGTGGCCAAAGGGCAGGCCGTACAATACCGGAATTTGCAGGTTAGCTAGTCGGTTTTTCAGCACTTCTTTAAGGGTAAAGGAATCTGCATTGTCAGGGTCTTGAGGGTTTAGGTCGCACCCCTTAAAAACGCCCAGGGCTATGCCGGCTGCTTTTTGTAATTTACCGGCCAATAACAACTGGGTTAGCATGCGGTCAATTTTATAAGGCGGCTCTTCAATTTCCTCTAAAAACACAATTTTTCCGGTATAGTCGATGTCGTAAGGGGTGCCTACCAGGGAGGTAATTACACTTAAATTACCGCCCACCAGTTCGCCTTGTGTGCGCCCTTTAGTTAGCTTAATGGTTTTATAGTCATCGTCCTTGTCCTCCTTCCAATGTTTGGGTGGATTAATTTTTACCTGTGATGCAGCCTCAAGCAGCAGCCTATAAAAATGTTGCGTAGCCCAATCGTTAAACGAAGAAATAGCTACCGGCCCGTGGAACCCTATGAGTCCGGTTTGGCTGTAAACACCAAAAAGCAAAGCTGAAATATCGCTATAGCCCATAAGCACCTTTGGGTTAGCTTTTATTAAATCGTAATTTATAAGCGGCAACAAACGGTTGCTACCGTAACCACCTCGTACACACAAAATACCTTTTACTTCTGGCTTGGCAAACATGTGGTGGATGTCTTCAACCCTTTGTGCATCGGTGCCAGCCAGGTAGCCGATTTGTAATTTTGCATACTTAGTATAATACGGAGTAAATCCAAGCCGCTTTACCGTTGCTAATGCCTTGGCAAATGCGACCTCATCTACCCCACTACCTGGCGCTACTAAGCCAATTGTATCGCCTTTTTGCAAGCGAGGCGGTTTTATTTTTGGTGGTTTTACAGGCTGGGCATTCAAAGAACTGGGCAACGCCACAGCGGCCGAAAACATGGCTGCCCCTGCAAAAAACTCTCTACGTTTCATGCTTTTAAGGCTCCTCTATTTGGCTTGGGGTACGCAGGTTATGCGCC
>JALWRJ010000068.1 GCA_026994125.1 Cyclobacteriaceae bacterium
GATGTCGGTAAAAGGCCCGTTTGCTTCTCGTTCGCTTATTATGGCTTCTACGGCTGCCTCGCCCGAGCCTTTGATGGCTCCCAAACCAAACCTGATTTCGCCCGATTTATTTACCGAAAAGTCCATGCTGCTTTCATTAATATGGGGTCCTAATACCGGAATATTCTGCTTTTTGCACTCGTCTAAAAAGAAGGTAATTTTTTCGATATTGTTTTGGTTGTGGGTAAGTACCGAAGCCATATACTCGGCCGGGTAATGTGCTTTTAAATAAGCGGTTTGGTAGGCTACAACCGAATAAGCAGCCGAATGTGATCGGTTAAACCCATAGGCCGCAAATTTTTCCATCACACCAAACACCTCTTCGGCTTTTTTACGGTCGATATTATGTTTTTCTTTGGCTCCTGCCACAAAAATTTCTTTTTGTCGAGCCATTTCATCAAGTTTCTTTTTGCCCATGGCGCGCCTGAGCAAATCGGCTTGTCCCAGGGTGTACCCTCCCAAAATTTGAGCGGTTTGCATAATCTGCTCCTGGTACACCATAATGCCATAGCTGTTTTTTAAAATGGGTTCCAGTAATTCGTGGGGGTATTCAACCTTTTCTTTGCCATGCTTACGGTTAATAAAGTTTGGAATAAACTCCATGGGGCCGGGTCGGTACAGGGCGTTCATGGCTATTAAATCCTCAATATTGGTGGGTTTTAATACTTGCAGGTGCTTACGCATGCCATCGCTTTCAAACTGAAAGGTACCTATGGTATCGCCTCGTTGGTACAGTTCAAATGTTTTGGGGTCTTCCAGGCTTATGTTGTCAATATCTATTTCTTTACCTGTGTTTTTTTTAATCAATGCCAGGGCATCTTTTATAATGGAAAGCGTTTTTAGACCTAAGAAATCCATTTTTAACATGCCGGCATCTTCAATTACTTTGCCGTCAAATTGGGTTACCAGTAGGTTGGAATCTTTAGAGGTAGAAACCGGAATGTAGTTGGTAAGGTCATCGGGCGCAATAATTACCCCGGCTGCATGAATACCGGTGCTGCGTACCGAGCCCTCCAGTTTTTTGGCCATGTTCAAAATAAATCCTTTCTCGGAGTTTTCCTTACGGATATCTTCTAACTCGGGTACTTCTTTAAAGGCTTTTTCAAGGGTGGTGCCGGGTTTGTCGGGTACTAATTTAGCCAGCGCGTTGGCTTCGCCAAGGGGTAAGTCTCGCACCCTCGATACATCTTTAATAGCCATTTTGGCTGCCATGGTGCCATAGGTTATTATTTGTGCTACCTGGTTATAGCCATATTTTTCAACTACATAATCAATTACTTTTTGCCGACCCTGGTCGTCAAAATCGGTATCAATATCGGGCATAGATATACGCTCTGGGTTTAGAAACCGCTCAAAAAGCAGGCTGTATTTTATGGGGTCGATATTGGTAATACCCAGGGCATAGGCTACTACCGATCCGGCTGCCGAACCACGACCCGGGCCAATCATTACTCCCAAGTCGCGTCCGGCATTAATCATATCGGCAGTAATAAGAAAATAGCCCGCAAAGCCCATGGTTTTAATAATGCCCAGTTCGTGGTCAATGCGTTCTTCAATTTCGCTGGTTATTTCTCCGTATCGTTTGCTCGATTTGGCTCCTTCGTAGGTAAGGTGTCTCAGGTAGTCGTCTTCGTTGGTAAACTCCGGGGGTAGGGGAAAATTAGGCAACAATATGTCGCGTGTAAGGGTAAGCTGCTCTACCTTATCTACAATTTCGTTGGTGTTGTCTATGGCTTCAGGTACATCCGAAAACAATTGGTTCATTTCGGCCTGGGTTTTAAAATAAAATTCGTTGTTAGGAAACCCAAATCTAAATTCCTTACTGCCAAACCCACTGCCTTTATGGATGGGTTTACTTTGTAACTCGCCTGTATTTACACAAAGCAGTATATCGTGGGCTACCGAGTCTTCCTGGTCCACATAATGCGAATCGTTGGTAGCTATTACTTTTAGTTGGTACTTTTTGGCAAATTTTAAAAGTACTTCATTAACCTTTTTTTGTTCTTCCAGGTCGTGGCGTTGCAACTCAATGTAAAAGTCCTCACCAAACAAGTCTATCCACCACTTTAATAACTCTTCG
>JALWRJ010000069.1 GCA_026994125.1 Cyclobacteriaceae bacterium
GTTTGGCTTGGCCGGGCGTAAACGAAAGCGCAAAAGGTTGTTCTGCATTGGGCAGTAAACTTCCACTCCAGTTTCCGGTTAAGGTGTCGGGCCAATAAGTTATTTCGTTTATGTGCAGGGTATCGTTGCCCACATTTTTAATGTACAGGGTATCGGTACCGGTTTCGCCTACTTGCAGGCTATCAAAGTTTATTTCGTTTAAGAAAGCTATTTCGGCTCCCATGCCGGTACCGCTTACTATAATGGGTGCGGTAAGAGAATCTGAATTGCTTGTAAAAACAATGCTATCCTGGTAAGTTATTATATCATTGGGCTCGAAATACAGGGTTAAATTCCGGGCACTATCGGGCAAAATGGTAGCGGTTGTCCAACTAACAGCCAATACCTCCTGACTAGTTTTAACCTGCGAAATAGCAAGGGGTACGTTGCCCGTATTGGCAATAGCCACCGTAGCGGTAGCCAGGTTGCCAACCTTTACCTGACCCATGTTAATGCTGTTGTTCGAAACCGACAACATTCGCTTATTGGCTACCCCCTCGCCCAAAAAAGTCAATGTGTCCAAACCAAAAACGGCATCGGAATAAACTCTAAGCACATTACTAAACACTCCGGGGGTATTAGGTGTAAAGGTTAGCATCACCATTGCAGAATCGTTGGCAGCAACCGTAGCCGGAGCCGAAGCCGAAAAACGGCTATCAGCATTCGAAATAGAATCTATATGCATAACCGTGTTACCATCATTGGCAATATAAAAAGGAAGGCTTTGGGTTGAATCCACCTGTACTTTTGTAAAATTGTTTTGGGCTGCCCGTAGCCTTATCTTACTAAAAAACTTAACCCCGGTACCAGTAAAAATTCGTTGATTGCTACCGGTTACGGCATTGCTTACCACCGTAAGTTCATCTGCATAAAGCGAATCAAAGGCTGGTGTAAAACTAAGTAGTACCTCTACCGAATCGGCCGTGCTAATACTGCCCGACCAACTTCCTGTTATTCGGGCTATGCTATGGTTGATTCCCGACACATGGAGAGGTTCATTCCCATTATTATGAATATACATAGAAAGCTGCTCGGTAGAATCGATGCGTACATGCCCAAAATCAGTACTGCCGGTCAATGCTATTGCAGCACCGGTTGCTTTGGCAGTAACAATGGCAAAACTTGTGCCGGCTGATGCGTTGCTAAGAATATGCAATGTATCGGAATACATTTTTAGTTCCGAAGCTGCAAAGGTTACTGTAATAGATGTAGATTCGCCTGAAAGCAGCGTTCCGGTATAGTTTGTACCGGTAAAACCCTCGGGGTAATCAATGCCCGTAATTACCAAATCCTGCAAACCAACATTCGTAATCAGCAGAGATTTGTTCTGAGGAGTCATGTAGGGCACATCGCCAAAATTTAGCGAATCGGAAACCTGGATAGCCACATTAGTGGTACCACTAACAGTAAGTTCATCAATATTCCATCCTCCAAACGACCATTGGCTATCGGTAGCGCCTAAGCTAAACCGGACGGCCACCTGACTTTGGCCATCGGCCCAGGCAGCAATATCTAGTGCTTGAGTACTCCATTCCCAATCGCCAATCCAACGCCCACCGGTTGACCAAATCTGTTGCCAGGTAGCTCCCGCATCTGTTGAAATATCGATATATGCCGAATCGGCATAGCCTTCTATGCGTGCATATCTTTTAAAATTAAGGCTTACATCTGTAAAATTTGTGCAATCAAATACCGGGGAGGTTGCCGTCCACTGGCGGTCTAACATATCGTTTTGGTACATCCCCATCCCTGTTAAGTTGGTACCAAGCACGCGTTGACCACTAAAGGCGTGTAAAGGGTCGCCTGCTCGTTTTAAAGGTATGGCACGCTCAAATTCCCCGGTAAGCTGCCACCCTTTGTCAGTTTCAAAACCATCTTCAAAAATGAGGTAGTCACCGGCTCCTTCAATGGGTTTATTATAGGTATAATTATTTATTCCATCGGTGAACGATAGTTCTAAATTACCGGAATAGCTTTGCTTTAAGGCAGGTTCAAATAAAATATCGAAACTTTTAGAACTACCCGCAGCAATTACATCACCCACCGCCATGGAGGTTGAATACCCGGCCGGTAAGCTTAACGAGGTTATGGTAAAATTATCACTTACCCCATTTTTTAAGGTAAGGGTGTGGGTTTTATTTATGCCAATACCAGTAATGCCAAAATCGGGATTAAAGTCTATGTAGTACACATCTGCTTTTCCTGTAAGAATAATATCATCGATATTCCAACCACCAGACACCCCTGCCCCATCGGTTGGGCCCAGTGAAAAACGTAGTTTAACATCGGGTTGCCAAGCTATATATTCCGATAAATTCTCGATCATATACCACCAATTGGTTTGGTGAATTTCCCAATCGCCATACAGCCTTACCTCTTTCCAAGAGGCTCCGCCATCTATACTTACTTCTACAAAAGCAAAATCTTTATTAAAACTATCTAAGTTAAGCCACTGTTGGTAGGCTAACTTAATATTATTGTAGCCATAGCAGCTAAACGAAGGGGTTTCGGCCACCCATTGCCTCACAGATAAATTATTGGGGTACTCACCAGTACCATTTAGTTGATTTCCAAGCACATTGGATCCATCGTAAGCCGTTGCAGGGTCGTTTGCTAATCCGGCAGGGGCACCACGCTCAAACCCAATGAGGTGCCAGCCTTTATTTGTTTCAAAATTATCCTTAAAAAGCAGTTCAAGGGCTTCTCCTTTTACCTTAATACTTCCGTTAATTGTTTGGCCGTCCGACACCCCAGAAATTAGGATGTTATCTTTATACCAGCCCGCATTAGCCGGGTTAAAATAAATAGTAACCTCTTGAGAGGTGCCCTGTGTAATTACATTGCCCACAGCCAGGCTACCTGAAAAACCGGTGGGGTACATCACCGAAGTGACTGTAAAATCGTAGGTATATGCCTTTATGGTAAAGGTTTTTTCGCTGGTAAGCGACACCGGGGTAGGTTGAAAAGTTATGGTGTCCTGAGGGGCAAATTTTACCTTGTCAAAATCCACCTCAAAGCTGATGGTTTTATCGGGGTTTTGAGAAATGTTTAAAATTCGGGCTGGATTTACCCCTCCCGAATAAAGCGAATTGGAAGGGTCGGATATTGCATTAAACGCTGTATTTCCGGAGGAGCCCGGGTATAGGTCTCCGGCATCGCCCCGGCTGCTACCGTCTAACCCATTAAGCCCATCTGCTTCTTCTAAATCTACTCGCTTATGGGTTTCATCGCTATTACTGTATTTAGCTTCATCAATATGCCAAATGGCCAGTCCACTACCGGGTAAGGATTGATCGACCCCTATTTTTTGCCTGTTTTCCAATAAAAAAGACTCGCTCCCCTCTTCGGGGTTAATCCAGTAAATTTCTTCGTTAGAAGCTGCAGGGTTAAGCAAATAGGTGCCATTGGCCGTTATTTCGGTGGGTACTTGCCAGCCTAATTTTACTTTAGACCAGGCAGATAAGCCTCCCGGATTTTTACCCCCACCTAACCAACTACCTGCTCCCATCAACCCCCAATTCCCAATTCCCTGGGAAGATCCATCGGTATCGTATAAATCGGGTAAGCCCAGGTTGTGCCCAAATTCGTGGCAAAAAACGCCAATGGTAGAAATGGATGAAGAAGCTCTGGTTTCCGGGTTTAAAATATAATCGCGAATAGATTTGCCATCGTACACCACCGCAGGTATAGACGAGCGATGTGACCAAATATACTGGGTTTGAGAGCCCTCTTCTGCTCCCTGGCCTGCATGTACAACCATAATGCCATCTACATCGCCATCGTTGTCGTTATCGTATTGGGTAAAATCGATGCCGTTAGCTTCTGCCTGATCCACGGCATAACGCACCAACTCTTTGGCAGGCCCATAGCCGTTTACCCTGCCATAGTAAGCATAATTATTGGGTGCTGTTACCCAGTCAACAACATCTACCGATACATCCAACTTACCAAATGAACTAGATGAATAGTAATCTTTAAAACTACCAGTTCCGCCAAAATTTGCCTGGTTAAGCAGGTTTTCGAAGTCGGTTTTGGAATAAGTGTTTGCCATATCGGGGTAATCTACCAACAAGCACAGTACTTTAATACTACCCGTAGTAGGCATGGCTGTGTTGCTGTAAGCCAAAATAGCGTTGGCGGTTTGAATCACAGCTTCCTTTAGGTCATTTTTTTCCTGAGCCTGGCGGGCAAGTATGTTAAGCACTTGGGGTGCTGCTTTTACGTAACTCGATACAGATTTGGCCAGGCCCAAGCTATTCATTGCTTTAGTACCTGAAGGTACTAATTGTCCGGTCGGGGATTTTACTACATACTCAAACACATGATGGCTATTTTGTTTTACCAGGTAGCCATCTAATGTTTCGGTCCAGTGTATGGCCTGGTTGCCTCTACCAATAATAGTAAGGGGAACACCGCCATTTAAGATGGTTATAGGCTCGGGTGAAGCTGCGCAATTACTGATGGTTTGCTGTGCCTTTAATGAATAAAATAAGCCAAAAAATAAAAAAGGTATGAGTAATTTTTTCATTTTCATTTGTCTCTTACATGAGGTTTAAGTTTTTTAGTTAGTCGTTTTTGTTCTCGTTTTTTTCGGTCGGCCGGGTTGTGGGCTTTCATACACGAAGGCACCAATTTGCCATTTTTGCCCGGTTTGGCATACATATAATAGCCTTTTTTGTTTCTTAAAACGGTATAGCCATCGGTTGTTTCGGTATAAGGATATTGAGCTGTTCCGGCTCCTATAATGGTAAGCCGATAGTTATTGGGTTGAGCTACAACAACTGGTTGGGGTGATACGGCAACTTGAGCCCTTAGAGGTGCGAGGCTAAGAAAAAAATACCATAAAGCCGTTAAAAAAATGAAATACAGGTTTTTCATTGGGTTTATTTGGTTAGGTGGTTATTAATATAAACTACACACCAAAGGTAAGCCCTGCAAGGGCTTTTTTTTAGCCCCAAAATTTTCTTTAAGAAAATGAATACACTCTTATGCAATGTAGATAAATGCCCACCAAGACAGGTATATTACCTATTACCGAAAATAAACCGAAGAAGGAACAATAGATTTAGCAGTATTTGCCCGGTTAAGCACATAATTCATTTGTTCATTAAAATACCATTGGCATTCCAATGAACAAATGAATATTTTATCGGTTGCTTGCTTCTTGCAAGCGTCATGAATTAAAAAAGTTAAAAGGTTTTATCCATTAACCTGCCAAACATATTCGTGTTCATTTTTCTACTCATCACTCTTTTCGACATCCAATTCATCATATTATTCATAAATCCAGGGGTTACCAGTACTTTTTTGCCCAACGCATTTAAGGCCGCTTCAGCAACAACACCTGGCTTCATTAACTTCATTGGCATGACAGAAAAATCATTTGCAGCCGTCATTTCTGTATCGGTCAGGCCGGGATTTAACACCAACACATCAATTCCTTTGGGTTTTAATTCATAGGCCAGCCCCTCTCCTTTCACAATTTCGTGGGCTTTGGTTCCTGCATAGATTGAGGCAAATGGGGTGCCCATAAACCCAAGCATAGAAGCCGTATAAATGATTCCTCCTTTTTTTCTTTTAACCATTTGCTGTGCAAAATGATGTGTTAAGATAGCTGGGGTTTTAATATTTAAATCAATCATTTTTAAATCATTTTCCAGCGAATTGTGCAGGTAGTTACCAATATACATGGTACCTGCATTGCTAACCAGCAGGCCTACCTCCAAAGTATCCGTTACTTTGCGTATTTCTTTTAAAAATTGGTCTGAAAGTAAATCTACAGCAATTGCTATCGCTTTAATGTGGTATTTTTTTTCTAATTCGTCCGATAGCCTTTCAAGCCTTTCTTTCCTTCTGGCTACTAAAATTACATTTAGCCCTTTAGCTGCTAATTGTTTGGCAAACTCCTCACCAATTCCTGAAGAAGCGCCTGTTACTAAGGCAAATGGCCCATATTTTTCGTTAAATTTCATATTATATGTGTTTAAGTTGTATATACATCATTAAATTTAAAAAATTTTAAGACATTAACAGTTGAAGCACCAGGTTTAACGCCTGTTCGCCTTCTTTACCTAGTTTATTTTTAGCTTCTTGCGTAGCTAATTTCCAATCCGGGATAATTGATTCCACATAGCGGGCTCCCTTGTCGGTTATATAAATAACCGGCCGGGATTTGTGACCTTTTTTTATAAAATAGCCTTCTGCTACCATTCGTTTTAAATCTCTTGTAACGGTAGAGCGTTCTAACTTTAACATTTTACCTATTTCGCTTTGAGGCAGGAACTTGTGTTTTCCTATAACCATTAATAAACTCAATTGGCTCATCGTAACATTGTGGGGCTGTAAATACTTTCGGTATATGGCATTAACCACCCGAATAGATAAAGATAATTTAGAAGCAATACATATCCAGGGGTCGGTAGTTTCAAGTAAAGGATACGATTTTTTTAGTTCCATATTGTAAAGGTACAAAATCGTTGTTGCATGTGCAACATAAAAGCATACAATAAAGTTTCCATCAAAAAATGGGAAGGCATAAATTGTACTGTTAACGGGGTTATTGCTTTTGAAATTGTTTAATAAGTGGTTATTGATTCAATATTTTAGATAACCAATGAATAATAACATGTTGTATTCCAGTACAACACAACTAATTCAATTGGGCGGTCGAACGGGTCATCAAAGCACCTATCCGTCCGAATTTGATTAATGCTAATAATTTATACTGAATTGTAAACATACACTTTTACCGGTTTGATGACCTAGCCATTATTGGCAACAATACGTACTTTGGCAACCGCTAAAGAATATTGTTCAGATCCTGCTTTCCAACTATAGCCATTATTTCAACAATGTTATCACAGACCTTAAAATAAATGGTATCAGAACCACAAACACAACGTCTGTATCCTTTCTTTATATAATCAATTGATTCAAATGAAAATGGTTGTTGAGCAATAATGTCAAAATATTTGAAAAATGAATCAAAATACTTATCAGCCTGAGCAATCCCAAATTTTTCAACTCCGAAATGGTGAATTCGTATTAAATCTGCTTTGGCTTCGTTACTTAATCTATAGTTAGACATTTAATAAAGACTTAGATTGGCTCAAGATTTGATCCTTACTTTCATTAGTAAATCCACTATTTTCAGCTTTATCAAGCTTAGTTCTAATCCAATCTATTTGTACTTGCTGTTTTCTTGCTTGTCTAATCAAATCGTTGATGAGTTCACTTTTACTAGAGTATTCTTTCTTGCTCATCTGAGATTTTAACCATTTATCGTTCGGTTCTGTAAATGAGATACTTTGTCTTATCATAGTATTTTTTGGTGTAAATATACATCATATCTACACCAATCGCAAGTCTTGAGTATTGTTAGCAACTGAGAAGCTATGCGCTTCGGTGGAATGCCTCCGGCATTCCATTAAACACGTATTAAACCACAATAATAAATTGTTATATAAATGTGCGAAAGAATAACTTGAGATAGGCCTAATAGTTGCAAAGGAAGCAACACCTACTTACCTGGCAAGCGCTTATAAAACCGATAACCTCCTTCTTCTTTTACCAATTTTACACCGGGCAGGGTTGGCACATACGTATCGGTAATTTTGGTAATGATGTACACCGGTTTATCTATGTTACCGGTTAATAACCAATGCTCATCGCTTCGTTTAGTAAGGTTATTATTGGGTTGTTTAAAGTAAAAAAAAGGTGCATAACTGAAAAAACCACTAGTAGTTACATATACATCCTGCCCTTGAACCTGCTCTAAAAATGTAATAAGCGAGCCCTGCGTGTGTTGTTCTATTTTAGGGAGCACAAATGCCGAATACAATAGCAAGGTAATGGCTACTCCATTGCCCATTACTACCAGGCTCTTGCCAAATTTTTGCCTGGCCAACAAGCGGGCGCTAAGCAGCAACGCAGCCAAAAAAATGCATCCAATTAAAAATTCGTAACCACTCCAGGGTACGGGTTTCATCAAGCCGGCCACGGCAAAGGGGTCGTTTATGTAGGGTTTAATATCGTTAATAAAATAAACTACCAAAGGCAAAGCCGTTAGCAATACACCAAACAGCAGGCCTATAACCACATAGGTGACCAGTATAGACCGAGGTATTTTAGTTGAGGTTTGTACTTTGGAATAGAGATACACGGCTGCAAGGTAAGATAAGGGCAGGTAAGCCATAGAGGAATAATGCACAATTTTGGTGGTTACCAACGTAAATAAAATCATTACTACCCAAAACAAACTCATCATCCACCGGGCCAGGGTATCGTTAGTGGTAGTAGATTTTTGAAAGGCTCCCAAGGCTAGTACCGACATAGGAAAACAACCTAACAGCACCACCACAAAATGGTAGTAAACGGGCTGTTCGTGTCCGGCTACAGGTTTACTAAAAAGTTCCACCTGGTAGTTAATAAATTCAACAAGAAACCAGGGGCCGTTGGCTAATACCTCGGCTCCATACCACATAAAAGAAACCACAAAAGAAGTAAGAGCAAATACGG
>JALWRJ010000070.1 GCA_026994125.1 Cyclobacteriaceae bacterium
CTTTAATATGCCTAATCGTTTTTTCAATTTCTCGATTGGTATTTTGCAACAGGGCAGCCGCCTCGGATCGAGCTTTTTCCAGAATAGAAGCCTTTTTTAAGGCCAAAGCTTGCTGCATGTCGGCAAACTTTTTCTCCTGTTGTTTTACTTTGTTTTCATTATTTTTTAGGGCAACTTCACGCTTTTTCAGGTCTTGCTTTTGGCGTTCTAATTTGTTAAGTAGTTTTTCAATATCCAATTGCCCTGCGCCCATCTTTTCTTTGGCTTTGCGAATTATTTCGCCCTGCACCCCCGATTTTTGAGCCAGTTCAAGGGCAAACGAGCTTCCCGGCCGGCCGGTAGCTAACCGGTATAATGGCATTAATTTATGCATATCAAATTGCATAGCTCCATTTACTATACCATCCGTTTTTTCGGCAAAGGCTTTTAAATTACTGTAATGCGTTGTTATGGCTCCAAAGCAATGATTTGCAACATAAGTTTCAAGCATAGCTTCGGCAATGGCACCTCCAAAAAGCGGGTCAGTACCCGTACCAAATTCATCTATTAAAATAAGCGACCCAGCCCCGGCATGTTTCAGCATAATCCGCATATTTTTTAAATGCGAACTGTAGGTGCTCAAATCATTATCAATGGATTGCTCATCACCAATATCAATAAATATATCCTTAAAAATACCCATTTGGGTATTGGCATCTACCAAAGGCAACAAACCGCTTTGCAACATGTATTGGTTAATACCAATGGTTTTTAGCGCCACACTTTTACCCCCGGCATTCGGGCCCGAAATAAGCAATAGGTGCTGTTTATGAGTTAAGCTTACCGACAAAGGAACCACCTGGCGACTTTCGCGAGCTAAGGACAACACCAACTGAGGATGACGGGCATCCACCAACTGCATACCCGGCTGTGAGGTAACTTGAGGCCTGGCGGCCAACAGGGTAATGGCCAAGCGTGCTTTGGCCCAAATAAAATCAGTAATACCCAAAAACAATAACAGGGCTTCCATAGGTGCTATGGCCTGGTGAACCTGCTCGGTAAGCCGGGTTAAAATACGAAAAATTTCTCTGCGCTCGGCCAGTTCTAATTCACGTAATTTGTTGTTGGCGTCTAACGACTCCACCGGCTCAATGTACGCAATGGTGCCTGAGGCCGATTCATCATGTACAAAGCCATGCACATGCCTTTTGTTGGCTGAATGAACCGGTATAACCATCCGGTTTTCGCGCACCGAAATGGTACTTCCTTCCGGCACAAAACCATCCTTTTGCGCTTGCTTAAATGCTTTTTGAATAATTGACCTCAGTTTGGTGTGTTCGCGTTGGTAGGTATGGCGCAATTCCTGCAAGGTGGGGCTGGCATCATCTCGCAGGTTCCCTTCGGGTGTAAACACCCGCTGCAACTGCTCCAACAAACCCGGTGGCACTTCGGCCTTTTGAGCCAACCTGTTAAGCTGTGGAAATTCGTCCACAGGCAGGTTCTCAAAAAACAAGTGCATACCATACGCTGCTTCCAAGGTACGCTGTAGTTTTACCAAAAGTTCTATCGGCAGCACAGCACCTTCTACGGCTGCCTGCGCCAGCACATCGCTGCAATCATCAAACTCATCTACTCCGGGCTGCTGCCCCTGCATCAAAGCCTGCTTAAATTCTGCCACCTGATCTACCCATAATTCAATTTGGCTTAGCCGGGTAGAAGGTTTCATCTTTGCTACATAGCACCTACCTAATGGAGAAAGACAATACTGGTTTAAAAGCTCTCTAAGTTGCAGAAAGCCTAATTTTTGCTCAATAGCTTCCGGATACATCATTTAGCCATCTCTTCCTTAGACTTACGTACGCTTATGCTATCTACAATAGCCTCGTAAATTTGCTCCAATTCGTCCGGATGAGCCAGGTAGTAGTTATAGCTTTGTACAAAAAGCGTATCAGTAATCCCATGTTCATCCTGCAAGTGCTTTTCATATATCGCAAATACTGCTTCGGAGGAATCTTTTTTTAAACGTAAATTTTGCACTTCAGCTTCTGCTAAATGCAAATCAATAAGGTAGCTAACCATGTCCTCGTGGCTCATCAACTCCTGTTTTTCCCGGTTAGCACCACATCCGAATGCCGCTAACATAATTAACAAAAAAATCGCTTTTCTCACCGCTCAAAAATACTAAGTTTGCACTTAACTTTGAAAGCAATTTAAAGGCCAATATGCGCGAACTTGTAAAGAAGCTCAGAAAATACGAAATCCACATCCGCAAAGCGATAAACTCGCAGATGCAAGGAGATTTTCATTCTATTTTTAAAGGCTCAGGCCTTGAGTTTGACGACATTCGACCCTACCAGTATGGCGATGACATCCGATCGATTGATTGGCGTTCCACGGCTAAGTACGACCAAACTTTCGTAAAAAAATACAAAGAAACCAAAGAGCAGACGGTGTTCTTTTTGCTAGATATAAGTGCCTCGCAAGAAATTGGCAGCCCGGGCAAACAAAAGCTGGATATAGGTAAAGAAATTTGCGGGGTATTGGCGTTGGTTGGTTTAAAGGAATCGAGCCAGGTGGGGCTTATTACGTTTTCGGATAGAAAAGAAAAGTTTGTAAAAGCCGGTAAAGGAGATAAACATGCCAGTGAACTACTACATGCTATTTTTAAGCACCAACGTATTTCACAAAAAACCGATTTAAACAAAGCCATGCGCTACATGCTTAATGCTGTAAAACGTAGAAGTGTGGTTATCTTTATTTCCGATTTTATAGATGAAGGATACGATAACAACCTAAAAGCTCTAGCAAAAAAACATGATTTAATTACCATACAAATTAACGATAGGCGCGAAACAAATATCCCCAAACTAGGTATTATTCCGGTATTCGACAAAGAAAATGGGAAGCGTGTGTGGGTAAATACTTCCTCGGCAGGGTTTCGTAAAAAACTGAAACAAACGTATGTTGAAAACAAAACTCATTTGGCTAACTTTTGCCGAAAACATCAAATTAATTACCTGGGTATTAATACAGAGGAAAATTACGTTCCTCAATTAATTAAATTATTTAAAGTAAGAAATAAATCCTTAAAACGTGCGTAGAAAGATTTCTTTATTTTTTTGCTTATGGGCAAGCTTTATTTTTGTAAAAGCACAAAAAATAGCCCCAAAAGGTGTTTTTTTAGCTGATAGCATTCAAATTGGCGAACCTGTGCTGTATGCCCTTAGCCTTACCTACCCCAAAGAGCTCGAAGTCGTTTTCCCTGATTCATTGCATCCTTATTTCCCTTTCGAACTGATAAAAAAACAATATTTCCCAACTCAATCGGATAGTGTATTTAGTAAAGATAGTGCACTCTACCAACTTACCACATTTGAGATTGACACCGTACAACGCCTGACCTTGCCGGTGTATATTATTAACGAATACGACAGCACTATACTTTACTCCACAGCCGATTCCATTGTAATAAAACAAGTGGTTACCACCCTGCCCGACTCGGTGGTAATGAAGATAAACACCTCCTACGTTGAGGTGCCTTTGGCCTTTAATTATCCATATTGGCTGGCCGGTAGCGTAATTCTGCTTATTGTATTGGTGGTAGGGTGGCTTATTTTTGGAAAAAGTATTATAAACCAGTTTAAGCTTTACCGCCTAAAAAAGAGACATCAAAATTTTTTACAGCAGTATAAACAATTATTAACTACTCATTACAGCGAACCCGAACCTATCTTAACCTTGTGGAAAAAATACCTCGAAAAACTTACCCGCCAACCATACACTACGTTTACCACCAAAGAAATTACTGCGCTGCTTACGCAACAAGAGATAGAAACAGCTCTGCATGCTATTGATAGAAATATTTACGGCCCAAAAGATGAAAGCTTGTTAAAAGATGCGTATGCAACTTTAGAACAACAAGCCGTTAGCACCTATACAAATCAAGTAAATAAGGTAAAGCATGGATAATACAGATTTATCATCGTTGCATTGGTTTTCGTTGCACTGGTTTAAACCCCAAGTGCTTCAATCGTTCGATTGGGCGAACAAAAGCCTGTTGCTTCTGGCTCTGTTGCTGCCAATTGTGTTTTTAATAAAGTGGTTAATTACTAGAGGCTTAGGCCAAAAACTACCGGTGGCTTTGCCCGAAACGCAATTGGAGTGGTCGCCTGTAGTACTTTTACGGCATTTGCCTAACTTGCTGCTGTTCCTGGTTATGCTGCTTATGGTAGTGGCGTTGGGTCGCCCTCAAAAAACCAACGAAAAAGTAGAACAATGGACTGAAGGCATCGATATTATGCTGGTTGTTGATATTTCGGAATCGATGCAAATAGAAGATTTTAAGCCCAACCGCCTGGAAGCAGCTAAAACAGTGGCCGAAAATTTTATTGACGGCCGTTTTCAAGATCGTATAGGCATTGTGGTGTTTTCGGGCGATGCCTATTCATTATCGCCCCTTACCACCGATTACGATTTGCTAAAAGCTCACCTGGACGATATCGATTTTGACATGATTCAAAACCGGGGAACAGCCATTGGCAGTGCCCTGGCCGTGGCCACCAACCGTATGCGCGAATCCAAAGCGGCTTCAAAGGTAGTAATATTGCTAAGCGATGGCGAAAATACAGCCGGCAACATAGACCCCATTACAGCAGCCGAACTGGCCGATGCATACAACATTAAAATTTACACTATTGCGGTAGGTAAAGAAGGCCGCGTACCCTTTGGTAAAGATTTCTTTGGCCAGCCTAAATACATCGAAAACTCCTTAGATGAAACCACCTTGCGCAAAATAGCCGACATTGGCCATGGGCATTTTTACAGGGTGTCGAATAATAAAGCACTCGAAGAGGTATTTAAACTGATTGACACCTACGAAAAGGCCGAAATTAAAGAAAACCGCTACAAAGACACCAACGATTTTTACCAAGTGTACCTTACCTGGGCCTTGCTGTTTTTTTTAATTTGGCTATTAACTAAATCAACCTTTATTAGCAATGTGTTACAAGATTAACCCTGCCGCCTTATGATACCAGAAGCCCTGCAACAACTTTGGAAAGAGCTGGCCCCCTACCATGCCAAACTAATTGCCGTAAGCAAAACCAAACCCAACTCCGATTTGCTGGAAGCTTACCGTGCCGGCAACCGCCTGTTTGGCGAAAACAAAGTGCAGGAATTGGTGGCAAAAGCCGAAGCCCTGCCTAACGATATTGAATGGCATTTTATTGGCCATTTACAACGCAACAAGGTAAAATACATTGCCCCTTTTGTGGCGCTTATCCATGCCGTGGACAGCCTGAAACTTTTAAAAGAAATAAATAAACAAGGGGCCAAACACCAGCGCATCATACCCTGCTTACTGCAAGTACATATTGCCCGGGAAGAAGCCAAGTTTGGCTTTAGCCCCGAAGAGTTAGAAAGCATTGTTCACCACCCCGAAATTAAAAATTTAACCTGGGTTAATATTAAAGGGTTAATGGGTATGGCTACCAATACACCAAACCAAGAGCTAATTAAGGAAGAATTTAGCCAGCTTAAAAACTTGTTTGATAAACTAAAGCAGCAAGAATTGCCCGCTCATATACACATGCAGGAATTATCGATGGGCATGAGTGGCGATTATAAAATTGCCTTAACATTAGGAAGCACCCTGGTTAGGATAGGAAGCCGTATATTTGGAGCTCGAAACTGCCAATTAAATGCATAAATTATTTTTACTTACCGGCACCCTGCTTAGCATGCTAAGCGTAATGATAGGCGCCTTTGGAGCTCACGCCTTAAAAGCAACCCTAGAGGCCAATCAACGAATTGAAACCTTTGAAACAGCTGTGCGGTATCAATTTTACCATGCATTGGGGCTTATTTTGCTTGGCATTTTGTATGCACACTTACCACCAAAAGTTATCGCCTTGGCAGGCTATAGCTTTATAGTAGGCACCCTCCTTTTTTCCGGATCGCTTTACATCCTGTCCTTTACCGGCATTAGCAAATGGGGTGCAGTAACTCCTTTAGGAGGGCTGGCCTTTATCATGGGCTGGGCTGCACTGGCCTGGGGTATTGCTAAAGGTGTATAAATAAATTTCCTATGCCATTTCAGGTTACTAGTGTAGTAAAATACCTGCTGCATACCCCACCCAACCATGGCCACCACCAATAGATGTTTGTTTTGATTCGGGTATGGGAACTACTGCGCCCGGGGTAAAATTATAGGATGCGCTTACAAAAACATAGATACCACTAAGTAGCTTAAAAGGTTCCAGACCTCCCATTAGGTTTAACGAATACAACATATTTAAGCTGCCATCGTACTTCTTATTCTTATTGATATGTGCAACTCCTGCAGAAAACCCCATAAAGTTAGGTATAGGATGCCGGTTAAATGAACGGCTAAACGATAGTAAACCCAACGAATAGCCTGCCCCCCAGGCTACATTTCGTTGCGCCTTATAGTTAGTGGAATAGGTTATTTCGTTGTACGAATATACGGTTCTACTTGCCGAGCGCACTTCTATATTAATTGGTTTTCCTGTTACAAGCCCATAATTGGTAAGGAAAATCTCGTTACTATACAGTTTAGGATTATATAAAAACCCAAAATTCAGCAACCCAAAAGCCGGACCGGCTTTATAGTCCTTAGCATCGGGCATTTTAAATACATTGATAAGCCCTAGTTGCACCCCACTCACTTCTTTACCTTTATTAAACAGTCCTACTTGCCAGCCTCCCATATCACCCGACAGGTTTACCCCTCCCAGTTGCAAGGCAGTATTGGTACTTGGGCTGGGTCCTTTTAAGTAATGAATAATTCCAGCCTTATTAAAAAAACCAAACTGAATGCCCGATGCACTACCACTTGTATAATTAAACAATAAGCCTGCCATTACGCCCGAAACCGATTTACACGCTATGTTGCCCAGCCCCGAAACTTGCGTACCCATAACAAAACTACCAGCATAATTAACCAAACCTGCCAACTGTACTCCTAGCACATATTTTGCTGTATTGTTTACACCCAAGGTTACTTGAGCGCCCGTGGTATTGGTTTCCACATAGTTTAGTACACCTGATACCTGAAATCCGGTCAGGCTGGTTTCGAACCCTCTCCTGCGCTGGCTTCGTTTTTCCTTTTCGGTAAGGCCTACCATGCTGTTACCGCCAATAAAATTTGCTAATCCTGATAAATGAATACCGCTGGAAGAAGCCGTATTAAAACCAGCCAATCCATTTAGCTCGAAGATACGAGTGCTGTAGCCATAACCGGTAAACAGATTAAATGCAAACAGGTTTTCGTATTCACCGGGATTTAACCCATTGGTGCTTACTCCCGGAAATAAGCCCAATTGAAGGATGCTTGTTTTATACGCAGCTTGTTTGGTTTGCGCACTTACTACCTGCCAACTAAAAAGCAGAATAAAAGAAATACGTATCATTGCACTTACAAGGTACTACTTTTGTCCTCTACGGTAAAAATAGCAATCGACCAACTGAAGTATTTTTCGTTAAACCAACAATATGGACTACCAGCAAACATTATTACTTATTTTTATTGGTGTACTTGCAGGATTTATAAATACGGTAGCCGGTGGAGGGTCGCTGCTAACCCTCCCCGTGCTTATCTTTTTAGGCCTGCCCCCGGCTTTAGCAAATGGCACCAACCGGGTAGCCATTTTTTTGCAAAACATTATTGGCATTGCCGGATTTAAGAGCAAAGGCGTTTTTATTTTTCCGTACAGCTTATGGGTAGGCTTGGCAGCTTTGGCCGGAGCTATTGGAGGGGCTCACTTATCGGTTCAAATAAGAGGCGAACTCTTTAATCATATTTTAGCGGTTGTAATGGTTGCCGTAGTGCTGGTAACCGTCTTTAATCCCATCAAAAACCCCGACAAAGCACTAGAGCAACTGGGCAAAAAACACCAATGGGCAGGCATTATAGCCTTCTTTTTTATTGGTATTTATGGTGGTTTTATTCAAGCCGGAGTAGGCTTTATTATTATGGCATCGCTTACCCTAATAAATAAAATATCCTTAGTTAAAGCCAATAGCATTAAAGTATTTGTGGTGTTTACCTATACCATTGCAGCCTTGGTGGTTTTTATTTTAGAAGATCAAATTAATTGGTTTTATGGCCTAACGCTTGCTGTCGGTAACATGACTGGTGCCTGGATAGCCAGTCGCTGGTCGGTGGGCAAAGGCGATGTTTGGATTAGGCGGTTTATGCTTATTATGGTAAGCATAATGGCCGTAAAACTATGGTTTTACTAATCGGGATATGCTATGTAATTTTTGTTTACCCAGCTAAAAACAAGGCCTCTAAATATCAGGGCAAGGAATTAACCGCACATTTTTAGGTGGCTTGCGTGGGTCGCCCGTAAACCAGGCATACGAAATAGAAAACTCGTGAGCACCACCACTGGAACTCCCCAATTTTGAGATGGTTACATCGTAACTATAGCCCACCTTAAATATAGTATCTTTACTACGCTTGGTAAACCCAACCAGCACTACTACCGATTCGTTATTGGCAAACCCATTAACCTGCCTAAAAGGAATACCGCGGTACCACAAACCAAAAATAAG